>JANNEU010000453.1:0-9042 GCA_031379035.1 Hyphomicrobiaceae bacterium
CGAAGGCATCAACAGCCTGGTACAGGCAGCAAAGGCAAAGGCCCGTGGCTATCGGAACCACGAGACCTTGAAGGCCATGACCTACCTCATCGCCGGCAAACTCGACCTCAGGCTACCCATTTGAAATAGCGGGGAGCCGAATATCTTCAAGGCCATCCTCAGTGAGGCCAAAGTTCTTCTTCGCAAAACCACGAAGCGCCCAAGCGCGAGGGTTCTTCGGATCCAGCTCGAGGGCCTTGCTATAGTCGGCTATCGCCGCCTCGTATTCATGCTTTCCATCATAGGCCTGCGCCCGTCCAATATGAGACTCGGCAACTTTATACTGACGCTTGATCGACGCCGAAAAGTTATCGATCGCAAAGTCAAACCGTTGCTTCTTCAGATAAGTTCCGCCGCTGTCGTACGCATACGACTCAGTCGGCCAGAGCTTCTGCTTGACCGTCTCACCCATATGCGTCGCAATCTTCACCGATTCCGAAGTTTGGAAGTTCAAAACATCAAAATCCAGTTCAATGGAACGATGAGCCTCGTTCCACGAACTGATACCGCCCCGATACCAATAGACCTGTTTGTAACCGAGATTGATCGCCCGCAATGACGCGTTGTACGACGTCCAGCAACGAGTGCCGACACAGAACACCACAAGCGGCATGTCCAAGTTGCCGCCCGTCAACTCATGAAGCTTCACCTTGAGCTTCGCTTGGATCGCGTCGTTGAAGTGGCCCTCTCCGTACTGTCCTGCATAATCCAAATGAACGGAACCAGGAATATAACTCTTGTAGTCGTTCGTTTCCCACGTATCGACGAGGACAAACGACGACCCATTGAGCTGTCCGCGTTGCATGGCACGCTCAAGTTCGGCGGTGCCAATCACCCGGCCACCCGGCACTGCATTCGGTGTATTCGTGCCCACATCAGACCTCAAAGTCCTCTGTGGCTCTGCCTCGAAATTCGACCACTCGTTAGCGGGGTTCATGTAGGGCACGCCGGTGGTCGCGATGGCCATCAGCGCCGCGGTTGCCACGATCAACGCAAGGGGAACGCTCACCCCCAACGTTGCTCTGACCAGTTTCTTGCGGATCCGTGTTCGGTTCGATTTGCCGACGAACGAGATGCTGAGATCGAACGCATCGCCATAGCGTTGTGCCCAGGCTTTGTTGGGGGCTTCCTCTTTCCGCCAGCGTTGCGCGACCGCGAGATCGAACTTGGAGAGGAGGTTGCCCATCCCCTTCTTCCACTGTTTCGCACTTCTCTCGATGTGCCGGTAGGTCTCCGCCGATTGCTGTTCGCTTTGCGCCCACTGGCGCAGCTGCCCCCACTGGCGGATCAGGCTTTCGTGGCTGATGTCGATGATCGTATCGCCGGTCAGCGGCCGCGGCGGCTTGGTGACAATGAAATGCCGGCCCGGTGCCTTGAAAGCCTCGATAACCGGCAACAACGCTGCCGTCGATGCCTCGGTGATCGCCGCCGCCTGATCAAGCCGGATGGGCCGGCGCACGGCGCGGTCGCCGCCACCGCGGCTTTCAGTCAGCGCGCGAAACAGCCGCTCGGCGAGAACCCGCTGGTCCGGCTTGAGATCGTGCAGCACGCGATCGGCGTGATCGGACAGCGCGCCCTTCCCACTTTTCCCCTCTCCCCCGGCAACCTTCTTGGTCCCCGTCCCTTCATCCGATGACTGCCAGTCCGTGTAGCCAATCCCGCCGAGGCTGTCGTAATCGGCCAGAGCGAGCAACAGCTGCCCGCCTTTCGTCCGCGCCACAGCACGATCCCACAGCAGCATCAGCACGTGTTGCATGAGCGGCAGCTGGTCGGGATTGCCAGCCATGTCGTTCAACATGCGCGTCACCAGCGCCGGCTCGACCTTGCCGCCAAACACACCAGCCGGACTCTCAATCGCATCGCGGCACTGTTTCCGCGTCAGTCGCGGCGTGAGGAACTGCCCATCATTGATCTGCTCAGCAAGGCCCGTGAACCGCGCGCAATCGCCGAGGAAGTCCGACCGCATCGTCAGAATGATATAGATCGGCCGGTCGCGCTGCTGCGCACATGCCAGCAGCAGCTGCACAAACGCGTTGATCTCATCACCCGTGCGCCCTTTGTGATAGCGGAAGATTTCTTCGAATTGATCGACCACCAACAGCAGGTTCGTCTCAGCGGGAAAGTCGATGTCGTCGAGCCAGTCGAGCAGTCCCTTGGGACCGCGCGTCAGCTGCGCTTCGATCAGCCCAAGTTCTGCGTCCGAGAATTGACGGCCAACCGCGTTGATGAGCGCCGCCGTCATGCGCGCGAACGGCTCTCCGCCCGGCGTGAACTCCGCAATCGCCCACCCCGAGCCCGCCTCGATCAGCATCCCGCGATCAAGCGCATCCAACAGCCCAACCTTGACCAGCGACGACTTGCCAGAACCGGAATACCCCGTGACGGCCAGAAACCGATGCCCAGCCATCCGGTCGACCATGTCGCTGACCGTCTCTTCGCGGCCAAAGAAGATGTGCGTTTCGTCGCGCTCGAACGCCCGCAATCCCGGGTACGGCGAACCAGTCTGTTCCGTGGTGTCGTCCATGATCATGACCTCATCGCAGAGCCGATGACAGTTCTCAGATCGTCAATCCCCACAATCTTCAAGCCAGCCAATCCAAGTCCCGTGAACTCCGCCGAATGACCAGACTGGACGACGGCGAGAACTTGCGGATCCTTGGCACGACGCTGCCTGAGCTTGCGATACAGCTGCAATTGCGCACGCACCCAGGCGACGGGGCTTTTGCCGTGCACGATCAGCAGGCCATCGCAATCCACCAGGCTCGCCTCAATGCTTTCCTGCAGCACGCGCGCCTTCGACTTCTCTTCGTAAAGCGGCCGCTCCCAATCAACCCCACCCGCCAAGTGACCACCAATGGCATCAGCCTGGGAAACATCAACAGAATCGCAATTGATAAAAAAGAACGACGGACGCTTAGACTTGGCTTTGCCGCTTCTCAGGTTCTCCAAGATCTTCCGCTTGAAGTCTTCAAACGGCATCGCCTCGGCTGTCTCCAAAAGACGCCGCTGCATGGGATCCTCGACGGCCCTGAGATCCGCGAGCTCCAAACCGCGCCACTGCAGGATGGGCAGCGGTGATTGTTTGGCCACGTTGTACTGCAGCCACCCGAAACCATCCGCAATGCCATCAACCCGGCGACCCAGCTCCGGGCCAAGAATTTGCACGAACGCCGCGCACTTGGCTAAATCGGCACTCAACGCCTTTTCATAGTTCGCCGCTGACAGCCCGTAGTACGATCCACTCGGCACCACGTCGATGCCCGCCTGCTCAAGGTAACGCTGCGCGTCCTCGCGCTTGCGAATGAGATCATCAGTCGTCTCCGCCAGCAGCACCGCCGGTCGCGGAGCAACGGCGATCAACGTAGAGGCACGATCACCACGCTTCTGGCGCTTAGGAGTCGGAGCCGCTGTCAAAGCAGCAGCAAGCGCAGGCACCGCAGCGTTCTCATCCTGGCGGGCACCAGCAGCCTTCAGCTCATCAAGTTGATCGGCAATTTCCTTGCAGACATCGTCAATTCTCTGAAAATAAGCCCGATCACTTGCATTGCGATGATTAGGCAGCGGCCAGCCTAGAATGCGCGGCTTGCGGTTCTTGTCCAATTCCCAGAATTCATATTTGCGCAGCGCTTTGAGTGCATCGGGAACCTTGTGCCGCTTCTCGACAACCTGCTCGCGGTAAATCACGAACACGCGGTTCGGCGCACCCTGGATAGCGTCCAGGAACGTCTGCAATTCCAACCTGCAGAACGTGGACGCCACATAACCCGGCGACAGCACCACAACCAAAATCGCCGACCGTCTGACCTCGGCTGGAATGTGACTGTCAGCTTCGTGATTGCCGCGCAGGTTTTGCTTGTCCAACCACCAGGAGAACGACTCGCGCCGTCCAAGTTTGCCGGCAAGCCCACTCCCGCTCGTCAAGATCTGAACCAGCGTATCAACCCACCCGCTGTCAGCGGACGGCATGGGTTCGTTGTCGACGGCTGCATAACTAATAAAAAGATCATACTCAAAGCCTGGAACATAACTCATCGAAAGTTCCCCGGAATCCCAGTGAGCAGGCCGGATAAAATCCTGATGTCCGATGCATGCGTGAGCAAGCTCCACGCGCACCATCTGGTCACCGGCAATGTCACTTACTTGACCCGTAACTTAATCAACCATCCGGCCCAACACAACTCGATTCTGAGCACCTAGCTTAGGCCTGTGGCGCGTGCCACATCAAACCGCAACCCAAGCATTGTGATCAGAACTGCGGGCAGATATGGCCGGGGCCGCTCGGGTTCTTGAAGCACCCGACCGATTCCGGCAGCAGTGTCTTCGGCAGCCACAGCACGACGCGTGGGAAGAACACGCAGAACAGGATCGTTGTAAAAAATACGATGTAGAGCGGCAGCGATCGCTTTACGGCCGCCATGAAGCTGACACCGACAAACTTCGACGACATCAGCAGCGTGATCCCATAGGGCGGCGTAATTAATCCGAATGCCAGCGTTGTGATGATGGTCACCCCCATGTGCACGGGGTGGATCTGCCCGAGCTCCGCCAACGCATTGAGAATCGGCATGAAGATGATGATGGCCGGGACGGCATCGACGAAGTCGCCAACGATCACGAACAGCACGACCAACAAAAGCATGATTAGGATTGCGTTGGTTCCCGCCACGTCACTGATCCAGCCGGACACCACCTCGGGACCCTTCAGAAACGCCAGCATCCATCCAAATGCAGACGCCGCCGCGACGGCCGCCAGCGGGATCGAATACATCAAACCCACATTGGCGAAATCGCGCGGCAGGTTCTTGAGATGCCCGCGGTTCATGATCGGGATCAGGAAGAACACGATGTAGGTGACTGCGACGAGCCCCGCTTCCGTGGGCGTGAACCAGCCGGTCAGAATGCCGCCCATGATGATGATCGGGATGACCAACGGCAGCGCCGCAGCTTTGGTCGCCTCGCTGAATTGGCCAAACGTCGCGCGCGGACGATGGATACCGGGCGGTCCGAAAAAGTAGCTGTAGATCATCAACCCGGCGCCAACCATTAAGCCCGGCACCACGCCAGCGAGAAACAACCCGCCGATCGAGACGTTGCCCGTTGCACCATAGACAACCGCCATGATGCTCGGCGGGATCAGATTGGCAATCGTCGCGGCGGCTGCAATCAGCGCGGCCGTAAACGCACGGTCGTAACCCTCTTTGTCCATCTCCGGACCAACCGTGCGGGCCAGCGCCGCCACATCGGCGGTCGATGACCCTGAGATGCCAGCGAAGAAGATGCTGAAAACAGTGACGACTTGCGCCAAGCCACCGCGTAAATGGCCAACCAGCGTTTGCGCCAAGACGATCATTCGGGTTGTGACATTGGCAGCCGTCATCAACTCGCCGACCAGCAGGAAGAACGGAATGGCCAGCAGTGCTTCTGCGTCAATGCCATGAAACATCTGCCCCACGATGGAGCCGAACGAAATCTTGGTCAGCGAGGCAGCGACAAGCACACCCGCGGTGATCGAAAACACCACCGGCACGCCCATATAGCCAAAACCGAGAAAGCAGCTCGCCATAATCAGAATAATGAAGCCGTTGTTCATGATGCCACCTGTTCCGTGCTGGCGACCGGATCAGGGAAACCATTCTTCAGTCCGTTGACGATCTGCTCGACTTGAAACAGCGCCACCAAGGCTCCCGCGATGGGTACGCTGATGGTGTAGTAGCCAAGCGGGATCAGCGAGGGCATGCGGTAGCTGCCCATGTCATTGAGAAAATTGGCCCATCCGAAGACGACCAGGAACAGTGATACAACGAGCACGACCAACCGCGAGAAGACCTCGAGGTTGCGGCGCTTGTTCCCTTCCATCGATTGCACAATCTCGGCCAGGTACATGTGATCGTTGCGGCGCGCAGCGAGCGCCATGCCGATGAACACACCCCACGCGAAGAAGCCCGTCGTAAATTGCTGCAGCCACAGCCACGGACGGCCCAGCTCACGGCTGGTCACGTCAGCAAGCACGCACAGTGAAAACCCGATGATGCAGACACCGCACAAAATATAGAGCAGGGCTTCAAGCCAATCGAGCGACGGCCATTTCAGATGACGGTCGCGCGGAACAACAAACGATGAAGACAAGGGAACACGCTCCGTAGCCCAGGCGATGACGGCGCGCAAAAAAACAGCAGACCGCCATCAGCGCGCAATTTGAAGATGAGAAAGGGTGCCGCGGAACACGCTGGAGCAGCGACGTTCCACGGCGGCAGTTGCGATTACTTCACGTTGCGGACGAGTTCCAGGATCTTGGTCGCGTGCGGCCCGAGTTCCTTGGCCAGCGCATCCTGGATCGGTTTCGCCGCCGCCATCATACCCGTCTTATCGACAGGCACTAGCTTCACGCCGAGCTTCTTCAAGCGCTCACCCGACTCTTTTTCGAGTGCCAGCGCTTTGCGCGGCACCGTCTTGCCGATCTCGTCGGCGGCCGCCTGTACCCAGCCCTTCTCCTGATCCGAGAGCGCATTCCAGGTCTTGTCGCTGACCCAGACGCAGTTGTTGTTGGCCTCATGCTCGGTCATTGAGAGGATCGGCGCGACTTCGTAATGTTTGTTCGAGAGGTAGACGTTGACGCCGTTTTCGGCAGCCTGGATCACGCCTGTCTGCAGCGACGTATAGACCTCACCAAACGGCATGTGCACCGTCTGTGTGCCATAGGCGGGGAAGTGCGTATCTTCGGTCTTGGTCGCCTGGACGCGGATTTTCACGCCCTTGAGATCGTCGATCGATTTGATCTCTTTCTTCGAATAGATGTTGCGCAGGCCCATGGTCATTAGCGCCATGACGCGCGCGCCTTGGACCGACTCTCCGATCATTGTGCGGTACGCCGAAACGACCGTTGGGTCGGCGAGCACGTTGGCGAGATGCTCCTCGTCGCGGAAAATGTAGTGCAGTGAGAACACGCCCGATTGCGGTGCCACCGTCGAGGCGTTGGCGGTCGACGTGATAATGAAATCGATATCGCCGGCGCGCAGCTTCTGCAGCGTTTGCGGTTCGTTGCCGAGCTGGCCGCCCGGGAACTGATCAATACCCATCTTGCCGCCGGAAAGTTCCATCAGTTTGGCTTGGAACGTCTCGGCAGCAATGCCGTAGGCGGTCGTCTTGGGCTGATCGTAGGCGAACGTGAACTTCTTGCCCTGCGCGTGCGCGCCGCCAGCGCCGAGCGCTAGAACGAACGCAGCGCCTAACGCACTCCGCCGTGAAATGAGACGTAATGACATGCCATCCTCCCTAATGGGGTGGCTTCTTCACCCGCCAATCGGATGTGAGCCACTTTTATTGTTGCTGACAGAAGAGGCTCGGAACGCGCGGGTGTCAATGTTGTCGCAGGCCATAGTGAGTGTTCACGACCGACAATCGTCTCAACCCTCGGCATCAATGGCGACGCTATCCCGGTGTGTGCCGCCAGCCAAAACACGGCACGGAAGGGTCGCGCGCAGCAGTCTTATTCCTTCGACTGTGCGCGCACCTTGCCGAGTGCAGGCCTGGCGTGCTGCCACGCGGTCTCGAGCGCGCTTGCAAGTTCGGCGCGGCTCAAAGCCGTCAACGTCGCCGTAGTCCACCCTTGTTTGCCCCACGCATTGGGCACCGCCGTGAAAGCGTCCGGTGCGGTGACGCACTTCAACTCTTGCTCACCAGGCGTAAACTTGAAATTGGCAGTACGGCCGTCCGCAGCAAGCGTCACATAAATGCGTGCCACCTTGAATGCGGCTTTGTCGAAATGCGGCACCTCGGTGGTGCCATCAAGCGCCATTGCCATAACGCGAACGTCTGCGGCGGTGGCCATTGGCGATCATTCCTTTGCGATGCCCTAACGACGCCCGCGAGGCAGCACATAATTCTCCAACAGCACACCCATCAAGGTGTCACGCGCACCGCCGGCGCATCATAGGGCAACTTCGGCCTGGCGAGAGCTTTGACATGATCACCAGGACCTTCAATGTCATGCCTGCCAGAAAGGGTGCTAACGGATGCCGCGCCCGTCCCACAGCCAATATATCCAAGACCGATGGTACCGCGAGGGGGATGGCCGCCGGCTGGCGCTCCGGTCCGCTGACACTCCGGTCCCCAGCGTGCGCCCCAAGCGTGCACCCCATTGCACCGCCCGCCACGGCCCCGTAGACGTTAGCAACCGCAACCTGCGAACCGGATCCGTACCCGACATGTCCCCACGACTGCCGCCAGATTGCACAGACCTCAGCCACGTCCGCACTGAGATCGACCGCCTCGACAAGGCCCTGGTCGATCTGATCGGCGAGCGGTTCAGCTATGTCGAGCGAGCTTGGCAGATCAAGCTGACCCAGAATGCAGAGGCGAACGTGCCTTGGCGCAACCAACAGGTCATCGACCGAGTGCGCGCCCGTGCCACCGAGCGTGGCGTCCCGCCAGAACTGTGCGAGGCGCTGTGGCGGCAGATGATCGGCTGGTTCATCCAATACGAGGAAGAAAAACTGCGACCCGACCTGGAAGCCCAAGCGGCCAACAAGTCCTGATGCTGCTGCTCCAAGCCATCGCGCAACCTTTGCCGCATGTTGAATTGCAGGCCAACGTCAATCTATGGGCAGTGCTTGCATGGGCGGCACTGAACCCGGCCATGATCGCGGTGGCGTTTCTGATGGGGCGTCAGGCCGATCAGACGGCAAAGCTTGGCATTGCAGCGTTTGCCGGAGCAATGGCAGGTGTCGCGCTGCTGTGGATCGCTGCACGGCTGCAAATGGGGTTTGCGACAGACGTGGCGCGAGGCGCCGTCGGCGTGCTCGTCACGTCGTTGCCATTCGCCGTCCTTTGGGCGTGGCTCGGGAAGTCAAGAGGCTAGAGTGTTTCCGGGAAAAGCATGCCCTCGGACTTGATCCGGGGGTGTGCAGCGGTTTTCCCGAAAGAAGCACGACCAAACAAAGGGCTAGGGTCGTTCCTCGATTCCATCAAGAGCGGAACGACCCTAGCGGGGTGGTCGCTTTGACC
>JANNEU010000467.1:0-1927 GCA_031379035.1 Hyphomicrobiaceae bacterium
GTTGGGTCACCACCATCAAGCGCACGCGTCGGAAAGACGGGCACCAGGCCTTGGCTGCGGGCCTCGCGGTCAAGACTGCGGATAGCATCGGCATTTTGCAGGTATTCAACCGGGAACACCGGCTTCCACTGCCAGCGCAGCTGATTGAGATGGGCCAGCGAGGCGGCGATATCGCGCGGCTTATTGCGTTTGCCGGTGCCGGTTTGGGAGAAGAACAACTCTTCCTTAGCCACCGCATCCACCGTGCGGCGATAACGGCGGTCTTCAAGCAGGTCTTCCGCATTCTGGCCGATAACGATGAACCCGGGCTTCAAGGCGCGGGCCGTTGCAGCCAAATGAACCACAAAGTCGATCATGGCTGTCTTGGCGTTGGGATTGAGCGCGCTTGTGTGCTCCCACATATCAACACGGTCGAGGTAGACGCCGTCGAAGCCTGCGGCGATGATGCGCTTCAGGTACGCGTCGGGTCCTGAGACGATCATGTCGCGCCAACCGGGCTCCCAGAACCGCACCATCCAGGCCTTGGGCCAGGCGCAATTCTCGCGCTCGAGCCAACTTGGCTTATGGGTTTTCCAAGCCTCGTTCCAATAGAAGCGGAATTCCTCCGCTTCGCCAATCGACAGGTAGGAGATGACCGTGCGGCGCTGACCGTTGGGCTTGATCTTGAGCTTGGCAACTTCATCGGCCGTCAGCGGGATCTTGCCGCCTTCGCGCGCGTAGTCGGTCACCAGCATGTCAGCGTCACGTTGAGAAAGTGACGCAATATCGACCTTGTCGAGCTGGTAGTGCCAGCTCTTGATGTGGGCCAGTGGCCGCTCCCCGGCCCGATACGCCATGGCATCGCCGGGCACGTCCCGCCAGTCCCAGGCCGCAAGGGCTAACGCGATCACACCCAGCGCCGTCAGCGCTGTGCGAAGATGTGGACGAGACGAGAGCGACGAACGGATCATGCAGCGAACCTTGTGACATCAAGCGCATCGCCGTCAAAACACAGCCGCAACGCCGGAGCAACCGCTCCCGGCCCACTGAGGGATCCGTCAATCCTAAATTGTGGTAAAATCTAACCGGGCCGTGGCTTTTCAACCGCGCGCTTATCGAGTGGGATGAGACTATCGGCTGAGGCCAGCAGCGCCGTACGCAGACGGTCGATGACGGCATTCGGGAGCCGGCTCTTGTGCTCGACAACAGCCAGTTGCCGCCGCACCGGTGGATCAAGAGGCAGCACTAACAGACCCTCCATCGGCTGCTGGGCCATGACACCGGGCACGATTGATACGCCGAGGCCGGCCGCAACCGCAGCCCGGCAGGCTTCCAGATTGCGGACCTCGATAAAACTCTGTGGAGCATGCCCCCCCGTTCGAAACCACTCCTGCGCGAGCCGCGTCTGCACGCCGGCCATATCTTGCACAATGAACGGCGCTGAGGCCAGCAGCTCTGGCGTAGCGCGGTCCGGAGCGGGCGTAAAATGATCCTCGGGAACCAGCGCAATGACGCTGTCCTCGTAGAAGGGCCGCACGATCAATTGCGCGTCATCGATTGGCAGCGAGACGACGGCGAGATCAAGACTATGATTGCGCACGTCTTCGACCAGCGGCGACGACGGCGAGAGCGATATCACGAGATCGATCCGCGGATTCTCTCGCTTGAAGCGGCGGATCGTTTCCCGCGCCACGTACGCCAAGGTCGTCATCGACATGCCGAGCCGAACTTGATGACCAGAGGCTTCACTGATGCGCCGCATCGATGACAGCGCTTCCTCGTTCTCACTGAGAATGCGCTTGGCGTGAATGAGCAACTGCCGGCCGGCTGCGGTCGGAAACGGCTTTTTGCCGAGCCGATCAAGCAGCTGCACGCCACAGCGCGCCTCAAGTTCGCGAATTTGAAGGCTGACGGCGGGTTGCGACAGGTTCAACTGCTTGGCAGCCGC
>JANNEU010000003.1:0-5305 GCA_031379035.1 Hyphomicrobiaceae bacterium
GGCCTTCGGTAGAGGCATGGGCGCGGTGGGCGCAGCTGAAGGCATCGCCGACGAAAATGTCGCCGAGGCTGGCGAGTTCTTTCGTGAAAGCGGGATCGTTCTTTTCCTCGCCGGTGTGGAAGCGGAGGTTTTCGAGCAGCAGCACGTGGCCATTGCCGAGGGCGCTGACGGCTGACTTTGCTGTGTCACCGATGCAGTCGCCGGCGAAGGCAACGGGCGCGCCGAGGGCTTTGCTCATGGCGGCAGCGATGGGTTTCAGGGACAGGCGGGCGTCTGGGCCTTTGGGGCGGCCGAAGTGGGAGAGCACGATCACACGCGCGCCGCGCTTGGCGAGATCGCGCAGGCCGGGGATGACGCGCTCGAGGCGCGTTGCGTCGGTGACCTTGCCGTCGGCGATGGGAACGTTGAGATCGCAGCGCACCAGCACCCGCTTGCCGGCGACATCGAGGCCGGCGGTGGTTTTCAGGCGATCGAGGTTCATGGGCGGCAGGCTCCGGCGGCGGGCGGTGTGGTTGGCCATGGCTTTATCGCCCCGGTTCGCGAGGGGCAAGCAGCGCGGCGCCGCAGTGGGGAAAGTGATGAAAATAGTGGGGACGACCTGGGTTCACAAACGCATGGCGCGGGACGACCTTTCTCATCATGCCAAAAATCTGTCGTTTGGGACCGATTTACTGACGTAGCTTCTTGTGGGCGAGCAAAACGAAACGGAGCCACAGAACCTGCCATCTATCTGGATGCTGCCGATGCTATTGCGGTGTGGCCGATCCTGGGTAGTATGAGCGGCACGTATACTAGGCGGATAGTAGTCATCTGCAATTGGTCGCCGGAACACAATTTTGTCCGACGCCGGCCGCGATTTTGGAGTTTTTCGCCGATGACGGAGTTGCCGCCACCTTCGACAATACTCGGTCACACATACGCTATCTACCGGCCGCTGGCGATGCTGGCGGGAATGAAGCTCGACGTGTTTACCCCGTTGGCAAGCGGTCCGATGACCGCGACGGAGCTGAGCAAGACCCTCGGGCTTCGATCCGACAAGCTCAGCCCACTGCTGCACGCGCTGGTGCACGCAGATTTGCTGACCGTCGCGGAAGAGCGCTTCTCCAACACACCCGAGGCAGATGGTTATCTGGTGAAAGGGCGCCCGGCCTACATGGGCGGCGTGCACGAACTCTATTCGGATCTGTGGAGCGCTGCGCTCGGCGTTGCGCAATCGATCAGCTCAGGCGAGCCCCACGCCCGCCACGACTTCGGCGCGATGTCGGATGACGAACTCGGCGCATTCTTCCGCGGCCTTCATGGAGGTGCGATGGCGACTGGCCGACAGCTGGCGACGGCTTACAAGTTTGATCGCTTCGAGAGCCTCCTCGATGTCGGCGGAGGCTCTGGAGGCGTCGCGATCGCCGCCTGCCAAAGCTGTGTGTCTCTTCGCGCAACCGTCCTGGAATTGCCGAAAGTCGCCTTGATTGCAAAAAGCGTTGTTGAAGCGGCGGGTCTCACACAACGGGTCGACGTGATGGCGACAGACATTCTCGCCTCGTCGCCAGAAGGCATGCACGACGTAGCCGTCTTGCGCTATCTTTTGCAGGTACTGTCCCCGGATCAGGCGCGCCTCGCTCTGCGCAATGTCGGCGCAGCGCTGCGATCCGGAGCCGAGCTGTTCATTATCGGCCACGTGCTCGATGACGCCCGGCGGTCGCCAGCGCTCGCCGTCGGCATGAACCTCGTCTTTCTCAGCCTCTACGACGACGGCCGGTCCTACACCGAGACTGAGCACCGCTCATGGCTCGAAGATGCTGGCTTCAACGACATATCAGTCCTTTTCGGAGCGGGACCGAGTGGGGCCAGCATCGTCAGTGCGCGCAAAGCGTGAGGTCGTCCCAACTGGACACAAGGCCGGTGATGGGGCTAGCGTCAAATGTATATTGGCCAGAGCTATAATTTCCAGGAGTCGAACCGATGTCCACATCGCTCCAAGAAACAGCGTCACACGGCAGTTCAACAGGGCATACTCTGGCCGCACCTGCCTGGCTGGACAACCACTTTCTTGCCATGCAACCTGAATACGAAGGAATGCTGAAGTGGGTTGGCATTCAACCAAATTGGAATGTGTTGGACGCAGCCTGCGGTGGTGGCAGTTTTCTCCCGCTGATGATCGAACTGGTCGGCGCTGGAGGCACGGTGCGCGCCATCGATCTGGCTCCAGAAAATGTGAAGACCGTGCAGACAAAGGCTGCGCAGAACAAGTGGTCTAACCTTACCTCTGTCGATCTCGGCAGCATACTTGCTCTCCCCTACGACGATCAGAGCTTTGACGCCGTTTGGTGCGCCAACACCATGCAATATCTTTCCGAGGAGGAAGTAAGTAGAGCCATCAAGGAACTCCGTCGTGTTGTTCGCCCTGGCGGCTTGGTCGCGATCAAAGACTACGATCCGACGGGGATGCAATTCTTCCCATTGCCGTACACGCTGTGTTTGCGTCGGTATGAAGCAATGGCACGCGGCGGCAGCCAGCACGGCCAAGGTGTATTGCGGGTTCCTTATCTGTCGCAATACATGCGGGGGGGTGGCCTGGTCGATGTCCGTCAAAGGCCGACGGTGATGGTCCGATTTCCGCCCTTGCGTGACGTCGAGAAAAGATTTCTTTCGGATCTGCTCGGATTTTCCGCAGATCAAGCGTCTCAGACGGATTTACCTTCAGATGAAAAAGAAATTTGGCAACAAGTGGGCGCTCTGGACTCGGCCGATCACATTTTGAATCACCCCGACTTCCAATATCGAGCGATCCAAACAGTATTTGTTGGCCGAGTCCCTTGATGCGATTCCATGGCATCTGCCGCGGCTGCGAAGTCCTGTTTCGAGTAACGCGGTGGTGACCCTGTGCCGAGCGGCGCGATTTGTCGAACGACGGACACGGTCGCGACGACCTTGCCCTGCTGTCGTCATGTAGTTTTCGGTTGAAGTTTGACAGTTTTGTGCTGGCTCGAAGCGACGCTTGCGGCGTCCGTTTGTGCACCACGAACGCCGGCTGAGATATCGCGGCGATCAGCGATCAGTGATTGTTGCGGTTGCGGTCATCGCGCCATCACCCCACCCCCATCTTCCCCGCGAACGCTTCCAGCGCTTTTTCGAAACATCCTCGCGGTGCCTTCACGACGCCGGCGCCGACTTGGCCGACGCCTGGCAATTTGTGGGCGACGCCGGTGTTGATCGTCGGCATCAAGCCGGTTTCGACGACGAGGCGAATGTCGATGCCGGTGGGGACGCCGCGATAGTCCATGGCCGGAATGGTCCACTCGGGATTTTCGGTGATGCAGATTTCGCCCATGGCGCGGGTGAAGACGGCGGCTTCGGATGCGTTGCCGGCACCGATGAAGCCGACGACGGCGGGGGCTGCGCCCATGGCAAATCCGCCGAGGCCGATGGTCTCGACGATGGCGCTATCGCCCATGTCGGGGTTGGCGTCTTTCTCGGTGTAGCCGGGGAAGTACATGCCGACGGGCATTTCGACGGGGGCTGTGAACCACTGGTCGCCGAGGCCTGAGACGCGGATGCCGAAGTCGGTGCCGTTGCGGCACATGGCGGTGACGATGGACGAGTGTTCGATGCCACGCGCGGGATCGGTCATGGCCTTGCCCATGGCCATGGCGACGTTGAGGAAGAACTGATCGTTGGCAGCGATGAAGCTCAAGTTTTTCGCAAGCGCTTGCGTGTCGGTTGTGGTGCGCGCGAGGGCGGGGGCGAGCAGGCGCATCAGCAAAGATGAGCAGGCGACGTTGCGCTGGTGCATCTCGTCGCCCATGCCGAGGCTGCGGGCGATCAGCGGTTTCAGCGGAATGCCGCCAAGGTCTTTCAGCGCCACGCTGAGTGCGGGGCCGAGTGATGTGGTGAGCCAGCGGATACGATCGAGCACTTCCTTGTCATTGCCGCCGAAGCGCATGACCTTGCCGAGGCCTTCGTTGATGGCGCAGTAGGCGCGATTGCCGAACGTGCGGTTCTCCACGACGAGCAGCATCTGTCCGCGTGTCGTCATGCCGGTCATGGGGCCGACGCAGTCGTGGTGGTGGTTGGGTTCGAACTTGAACTTGCCGCTGGCGGCCATGGCTTCAGCTTCAGTGAGATCCTTCGCCCAGCCTTCGAAGACGGCGATGCCCATGACCGCGCCGCGCATGGGGCCGCACATGCGATCCCAGCCGATGGGCGGGCCGGAGTGGAGGATGGTGTGGTCGCCGAGGTTCGGGAGCGCAACGCTGGCGGGGATGACGTCGATCAGCACGGGATCGGCGGCCATGATGCGGCGCACGGTTTCGGCGTTGGCTGTGTCGATCAGTTTACCAATGTCAGTCACGGGGGCTCCGCAGGATGGCTGGGGCAGGATGGGTGCTGTGCTTGGTGCGTGATCGACCACTCGCGCATTCCCGTCAACCTCCCCCGGTGACTTGACACGAGGCGGCGGGTCGCCTGCCATATCGGTTGGTCCGATCCAACCTTGAGCGCGCCCGCATGTCCACGCCTGCAGAACTCCGCATCACTGAGTGGCTCGCGTCGCAGCGGGGGGCGATGGTCGATCTGCTGCGGGAGACGGTCGATACTGACAGTGGGAGTTATGACAAAGCGGGTGTGGATGCGGTGGGTGCGCGGTTCATCCGGTTCTTTGAGGCGCACGGGATGACGCCGGTGCGCGAGGCGCATGAGACGTTTGGTGATGCCATCCATGTGGCGTTGGATGATCAGCCGACCAACGAAAAGCCGGTGCTGTTGATGGGGCATCGCGACACGGTGTTTCCGAAGGGCGAGGTTTCGCGGCGGCCATTCCGAATCGAGGCTGGACGGGCGTATGGGCCTGGGGTTGCCGACATGAAGGCTGGGCTGGTGATGAATGCGTTCGTGATGGCGGCGTTTAGAAAGCTTGGCGGCAACCCGTTTCCGATTTCTGCGCTGATCACGTCGGATGAAGAGATCGCGTCGCCGTCATCGCGGCCGGTCATCGAGCGTGTGGCGCGGGGCGCACGGTGTGTGTTCAACGCGGAGCCGGGCAGACCCACAGGTGCGGTGGTGACGGGGCGCAAGGGTGGGATGTTTCTCGTGCTCGAGGTGAGCGGGCGCGCCGCTCACTCGGGCGGTGCGTTTGAGAAGGGGATCAGTGCGATTGGGGAGATGGCGCACAAGATTGTTGCCATTCATGCTCTGACGGATTTGAAGCGCGGGATGACGTTGAACGTGGGGCTGGTGCGCGGCGGGCAATCGGTCAACACGACGGCGCCGGAGGCAACGGCAGATATCGACATGCGCTACATTCAGCCGG
>JANNEU010000043.1:0-2384 GCA_031379035.1 Hyphomicrobiaceae bacterium
AATCCCGATTTTGCGGCGTTCGCGCGCAGCTTCGGCGCGCATGGCGAAACCGTTCTGAAGACGGAAGAGTTTGCGCCGGCGCTGAAGCGCGCGTTGGCATCGGGCACGGCGGCGGTCATCGAGGTAAAGACCGATCCCGAGGCCATCTCGGTCCGTCAGACCATCTCCGCGATCAGGGCCGCGAAGTCGTAGGGCAGATAAGCGCCACCACATGACAACGGCGCGGACCCTGTTTTGAGCCCGCGCCGTCTTTACTTGCGAAACGATGTAGCGGCGATCACTCTTTCTTGGTCGCCCAGAGGAACAGGATCTGGTTGTCCGGACGCTGCACCATCTCGACTTTCTTCGAGATGCCCCAGGCGAGCGCCTGCTGATGCAGCGGAATGTGGCTGACTTCCTCGTGCATCGTCTTGAACACTTCGGTGATCATGCCGTCGCGCTTCTTGATGTCGGTTTCGGTCAGGATTTTGAGCGACAGCTCGTCGATCTTGGGATTGCAGTAGCCGCCGTAGCTGGCTTGTGCCGCCGGGCTGACTTTGCCTTTGCCGTCTGCATCGCGGCAGGTGGCGTGGCTGGCGATGACGTTCCAGGCGTCGCCGGAACCAGGCGTCCAGCCGAGCAGGCTGAACGAGCAGTCGTAGGGCTTGCCACGCGTCGGGCCACACTTCTCGAAGAACTTGGCCTTCGGCTGCGCGTTGAGCTTCGCCTTGATGTTGATGCGGGCGAGCATGGCGGTAACGGCCTGGCAGATCGCTTCGTCGTTGACGTAGCGGTCGTTCGGGCAATCCATCACCAGTTCAAAGCCATCCGGATAACCGGCTTCCGCGAGCAGCTTCTTGGCACCTTCCGGATCATAGGCGTGGCGCTTGAAGTCTTTCGAGCCGGCATAGAACTCCGGCGCAATCATCAGGGCGGATGGCGTGGACGAACCGCGCATCACCTTCGCCTTGATCGCTTCAATATCGACAGCCTGATAGAAGGCCTTACGCACGCGGACGTCCTTGAAGGGGTTCTTGCCCTTGACGCTCGAATAGAGCAGTTCGTCACGGAACTGGTCGAAGTTGAGGAAGATGGTGCGGACTTCGGGGCCGGTCAGCACGCGGGCATTGCCCGATGCGTTAACGCGTTCGATGTCCTGCAAGGGCACTGGGTCCATCATGTCGATTTCGCCCGACAGGAGGGCGGCGACGCGCGTGGCGTCTGACTTGATAGTCTGGAAGATCACTTCATCCAGATTGTGCTCTTTCTTGCCCCACCAGTTCGGGTTCGGCTTGAACACGGTCTTCACGCCCGGCTCGTGGCTGACGATCGTGAACGCACCCGTGCCGTTGGCCTTCAACGCGAAGGGCTGCAGCGATGTCGCCTTCGACGATTGCACTTCCGTGCAGCCGTTGGCCTCGCACCATGTCTTGGAGAACATGTGCCAGGTGTCCCACTCGGCATGTAGAATGGGGTTCGGCGTTTTCAGAATGAAGTCGATGGTGTGGTCGTCGACCTTGACGGCTTCCATGTCGGCGGGCACGCGGCTTTTGATCTGGCTATCGGCAGAGCGCACGCGCTTGAGCGAGAACAGCACGTCTTCGGCGGTGAAGGCTTCGCCGTTGTGGAACTTGACGCCTTTGCGCAGATAAAAGCGCCACTTCAGCGGATCAACCACTTCCCAGCGTTCGGCCAGGCCCGGGATGATGGACAGGTCTTTGCCACGGGCGGTAAGCGATTCCATCACGTTGCCGAGCGCGCCGAACGTGAAGGTCTCGTTGATGGAGTACCCGTCGAGCGCGTTGAGATCGCCCTGGAATGCATATTTGAAGGTCACGGCATTGGCGCTGGTGCCGAGGCCACCGGCCATCAGCCCGGCCGCCATCACGCCGGCAAGCATCTTCGATTTCATAGTCATTCAGTCCTCCCTGAAGTGGTCATGCGGCGGGAGGGATGGAAACGCCAAGCCCGGCCGCTTGGGCGGATACTGGCGGAACTTGCTGGGCAGGTCTATACGGGAATTGCCGTTACAAACGGCAACGATGCTTCCGAAATTTGGGCACTGGACTGGCGATGACGACTGCAGGTGCGCGCGCCACTACTCCGCTACCAGCTGCCGAGATTGTCATCGACGTGCGCGGCCGGCAGTTGCGATTGCGACCACCGGTGCCGGGCGACATCGGCTGGGTGGTGCACCGGCATGGGGCGCTGTATGCCGCTGCATATGGCTGGGACGCGACGTTCGAGGCGCTGGTGGCGCGGGTAGCGTCCGAATTCGTGCTGAAATTTCAGCCGGAGCGCGAGCGCTGCTGGATCGCCGAGCTTGATGGGCGCGTTGTTGGCGCGTCATTCGTCGTTGAAAAGTCGGCTGAGATTGCCAAGCTGCGACTGGTCTATGTGGAGCC
>JANNEU010000051.1:0-4454 GCA_031379035.1 Hyphomicrobiaceae bacterium
GGTCAGCAGCAGATCGCCGAGGCCAGACAAGCCTTGTAGCGTCGCCGGCTTGGCACCCAGTGCTGCGCCGAAGCGGCGCAACTCAGCGAAACCACGTGTGACCAGCGCTGCGTGGGCGCTGGCCCCAAGCTTTTTGCCATCAGCAATACCGGCGGCGATTGCCAATACGTTTTTGACTGCGCCACCGAGCTCAACACCGGCGACATCATCGGTCCAATAGATGCGAAAGTTGCGATAGCCGATGTTGGCTGCCAGCGCGGCACCGAGCTGCTCATCGGCGCACGCTAAGGTTACGGCAGTGGGCAGGCCGCGCACCACATCGGCCGCAAAGCCTGGTCCGGACAAGACGGCGAGCGGCGTACCGGGTAACTCCGCAGTGAGCACAGCACTCAGCCGCCGTCCGCTCGATTGCTCGATGCCTTTAGCGCAAATGACCACCGGAACTCCAGGGCGCAGATGTGGCCGCAGGGCTTGTGCTGTGGTTGCAGTTGCCTGGGCGGGTGTAACGAGCAAAATGAGGTCGGCGCTTGCGGCTAAGGAGAGATCGCTGGTTGCAGCAAGACCGGCATCCAGCGATACGCCTGGCAGATAGGCACTGTTTTCGCGACACGACGTGATGTCGGATACGACTGCCGCATCGCGCGCCCACAACGTCACCTCGCGGCCTGCCAGCCGCAAGGTCTGCGCCAGGGCTGTGCCCCAGGCCCCGCCGCCGATTACGCCGATGCGCGGGAAGGACGTTGTCGTGTTCCTGTTGGTCATGTCGCGTCTCTACCCTGGCAGCTGGAACGGATTGTTCGTCATCACCATTGCTTCCTTACTTGTGCAGATGATACCGGAAACGGATCACCCGTTGGAGCTATTGTTGATGTCTGTCCGTTCAGTCGTCGCTGCCGCATTCCTGCTTCTGACATTAGGATGGGGCGTGCTCAACCACAGTGCGTTGCAGGCGCAAGATGCCACGTTAGAAATTTTCGACGCTCATCTGCACTACAACTGGGAACCGAAGCCCTACTACAGCGTCGACGAGGTGTTGGCACTTCTCAAGCGCAACACGGTGACAGGCATTCTTGCCACCAGCCGGCCCAATATCGGCACGCAGGCGCTGCTGGATGCGAAGCCAAAAGACCTGCGGATTGTTCCCTTCATCAGGCCGTATCGTGTTCGTGCGGACATTTCCAGCTGGATGGGTGACCCGAAGATCTTCGAATTGGTGCAGGAAGAATATGCACGAGGTGGCTATCGCGGCATCGGCGAGTTCCATTTGTCGGGCAAGGCGGCTGCGAACGAGTGGGTGAAACGGACGGTCGATTTTGCCGTCGAGAAAAGTCTATTTTTGCATTGTCATTGTGATGCGGAGGCGCTCGAAATTCTGTTCGCGCACAACACCCGGGCGCGCATCATCTGGGCCCACACTGGGTTCTCGCTGGACGCCGAGCGGGTCGGCGCGTTGATGGAAAGGTACTCCGAACTGTGGGGCGAGCTCTCGTATCGCAGCGGCATCACCGGTGGGGGCGGCCAATTGACAGACGTGTGGCGCGGACTGTTCGAGCGTCACGCTGACCGCTTCTTGCTTGGCTCTGATACCTGGATCAACGAGCGGTGGGCGAGTTATGGCGATATCATTGGCCAATACCGCGCGTGGCTGGCGCAGCTCACGCGTGGTACCGCGCAGAAAATTGCCCATGGCAACGCGCGCCGGCTGTTTGGCGGTTGAACTCAGCCGCGTAACAGCGCTGACGTAAACTCTCGCAGCGGGGGACCGAAACCGTAGCCGAGCTCATCGGCCGCCTGCTGGAAGTTCATCCAGAACAGCGCGAATTCGATGGGTCCGAGACCGAGTGACGACGAGGTCTCCCAGTGCGACCAGCGCTCCCGGGGTATGCCAGCGAGCGTGACGTGGAAATGATGCCTGGTGTGCCGGTGCGACTTGCCGTTGTGGTGGAATTCGTAGTCGCGTGTGCCCAAAAGCGTCATTGACGCGATATCAGCGAGGCCGGTCTCTTCCGCAAGTTCCCGCCGCGCTGCACTCTCGATCGCTTCGCCGCTTTCAACGGTCCCGCCGGGCACTTGCAGTTTGATATGCGGATAGGCCGGTTCAAGAAAGACGAGCAGCCTGTCTTCGTGGGTCACGTACAGCACGACCTTGGACGCAAATTGTGGGATTTCAAGCTGCGTGGCCGTCATGCCTTGGTCCCAAGCCGCCCCGCCCCGAGCACTGCCGTCGCGCTTGCGTCAAGCGGCCAGCGCGCGCGCGGAACAATGCCCGGTTTGTCGACTAGCCCAAGCGCCAAGCGCTCTGCGCCCGCCCATGCGATCATGGCACCATTGTCGCCGCATAAGGCGATAGGTGGCACGTGCAGAGAGTAACCGGTGCGCTTAGCCGTCGCTTCAAGCCTGGCGCGTAGAGCCTTGTTGGCGGCGACGCCACCGGCGACTACAAGCCTTCGTGGTGCACTGGGTCCGAGTGCCGCTTCAGATAGGGCGAAGGCCATCTCGATGCGATTTTCGACACTTGCCGCGACGGCTTCCTGGAAATCGGCACAGAGGTCGGCGACGTCTTGTTCGCTGAGCGGCGCAGCAGCGACCGCTGCCAGCCGGATCGCATTCTTCAGACCAGAAAAGGAGAAATTCGGTTCGGGGCGACCAAACATGGGACGCGGAAGTTCAAACCGGCCTGCGTTGCCTTGCGTCGCCGCGTTTTCAACCGCAGGACCACCTGGGGCACCGAGCCCGAGCAGTTTCGCAGTTTTATCGAAGGCCTCGCCCAGCGCATCATCAATGGTGGAGCCAAGCCGGACGTACCGACCAACGTCTTTGACGGCAAGCAGCTGCGTATGCCCGCCCGACACAAGCAATAGTAGATAAGGCGGCGACAGGCCTTCCGTTAGCCCGACCGTCAACGCGTGTGCTTCCAGATGATTGACGGCGATCAGCGGGGTGCCGTGGACACGTGCAATTGTCTCGGCGGTGACAACACCCACCATGAGGCCACCGATCAACCCGGGGCCTGCTGTCACAGCAATGCCGTCGAGATCAGAAAATTTTGCGTTGGCCTGCTTCATGGCGGCACTTATGATCTCGTCGAGGCATTCCACGTGGGCGCGCGCTGCGAGTTCCGGCACCACACCGCCGTACGGACGATGGTGCTCCCACTGCGCGCGTACGACGTTTGAAACAATGCGGCCGCGGCCGGCGCCTTCGCGCACGACCACGGCCGCAGCTGTTTCATCGCAGCTGGTCTCGATCCCCAAAACAGTTAGATCGCCAGCAGTGCTCATGTCAGGAAGCCCGCCCAGGAGGACAGGCCTACTCCATCAACCGACGATTTCGTCGAGGCGGAAGTTGAGCGCGATCTCGCGTTCGGCGGCAGCGGGGCTGTCAGAGCCATGCGACGAGTTCTCACCCTTCGACACCGCGAACAGCTTGCGGATGGTGCCATCCTTGGCTTCCTTGGGGTCAGTCGCGCCCATGACATCGCGATACTTGGCAATCGCGCCCTCGCCAGAGAGAACCTGGAGTACGATCGGGCCTGAAGTCATGAAGGTGACGAGTTCGCCGAAGAACGGGCGTGCCTTGTGCTCCTCGTAGAATTTTTCGGCCTGCGCGCGGGTCCAGCGGACGCGCTTCTGGGCGATGATCGAAAGACCAGCCTTCTCGATGACGGCATTGATGCCGCCCGTCAGATTGCGGCGGGTGGCGTCCGGTTTGAGGATAGAAAACGTGTGCTCGATCGCCATGGGCGGCTCTCCGGTCGGGTGAAATTTAGGAAGTTGCGGGCTCATAGCAGGGGCCAGCAGGGGCGGCAAGGCGGGCAGGTCATCTGGCCCGGCAACGGCCACTATGAACCATCATGCAACGAATTCCTAAGCGCGCTTTGGACGGAAAATTTGTCAATCCGGTGATAGAGTGGGTTCGGTCGAGATCTATTGGCAAGATCTATTGGATTGACGATCCGCGCGATGCCTCGGAACTCAGATGGAAATCGTCATTTTTGCAATCGGCGTCGTGGCGTCGTTCATGGTCGCCTGGAAGGCGGTCGAGTGGCTTAAGCCCTATCACGCCGGCAAAGCAGCGCTGTTCGCCATGGCTGTCGCCTTGGTAGGACCGGAGACCGTGGCGATGGTCGTCGCGGTTCTAAAGGACACCACCGACATTCTGATCCAGGCCGAACTCACACGCTATGACGCGCTTATAAAAATTGCGGGTGGCAAGATGAGCTTCGCGCTTGTCGCCGTGCTTGCATGGTGTGCTGCCGAGGCGCTGGCGGGTACGAAACTGAAGCGGCTCCGCATCGCCGCAGAGCTCATCCCAGCTCCGCAAGTAGACATTTTAGAAGGCCGTAGTCGTACTTGCCTTCAAGCGCCGCGTGGGCTGGTCCGAGCTTCCCCGTCTCCAATGTCTGACACGTCTCAAAGGCTGCGGTGATCTCATCGATCTGGGCGGCGTCCAAA
>JANNEU010000077.1:0-8813 GCA_031379035.1 Hyphomicrobiaceae bacterium
GCCTCAGTGCGCCAGCCCCTTGGCGATGTCTTCGGTCATCTTCTTGGCGTCGCCGAGCACCATGACGGTGTTGTCGCGATAGAACACGCCGTTGTCGATACCGGCGTAGCCCGACGCCAGCGAGCGCTTGTTGAACAAAACCGTACCGGCTTTCCAGACCTGCAACACCGGCATGCCATAGATCGGCGAGGTTTTATCTTCTTCGGCAGCCGGGTTCACCACGTCGTTGGCACCGATCACGTACACGCAGTCTGCCTGCGAGAATTCAGAGTTGATGTCTTCGAGTTCGAACACTTCGTCGTAAGGCACGTTGGCTTCGGCGAGCAGCACGTTCATGTGGCCGGGCATGCGGCCAGCGACCGGATGGATCGCGTATTTCACTTCCACGCCGGCCTTCTTGAGATTATCGGCCATCTCGCGGAGTGCGTGCTGCGCTTGCGCCACCGCCATGCCGTAGCCCGGTACGATGATCACCTTGCCGGCGTTCTTGAGTAGGAATGCGGCGTCTTCGGCTGAGCCGAGCTTGACCGGCTTCTGCTCACCCTTCTCGCCGGTCGCCGCCGCAACCTCGCCACCAAAACCGCCGGCGATCACCGAGATAAACGAACGGTTCATGCCCTTGCACATGATGTAAGACAGGATCGCGCCGGACGAGCCAACGAGTGCACCCGTGATAATGAGTGCGATGTTGCCAAGCGTGAACCCGATGCCGGCAGCAGCCCAGCCCGAGTAAGAGTTCAGCATCGACACCACGACGGGCATGTCGGCACCGCCGATCGGCACGATGATGAGGATGCCGAACAGCAGCGACGCGAGCGTGATCATCCAGAACAGCCACGCCGAGCCGCCCGACTGCACGAACCAATACACGAGCAACAAAATCAGCGCGCCAAGCGCCAAATTGATGAAATGCCGCGATGGCAGCAGGATCGGTTTGCCCGACATGCGGCCCGAGAGCTTCATGAAAGCGATGACAGAGCCCGTGAACGTGATCGCGCCGATGGCAACGCCGAGTGCCATTTCAACGAGGCTCGCGCCCTTGATGCCCTCAGCAACACGTGCGGGGTTGGCCAGAATGCCAAAAGCTTCCGGCGCATAAAGCGCGCCTGCCGCGGTGAACACCGCTGCCAGACCGACAAGGCTGTGAAACGCGGCGACCAGCTCTGGCATCATCGTCATCGGAATGGAGCGCGCCGCGTAGGCACCGATGCCGCCGCCGATGCCCAAACCTGCGAGGATCAGGAACCACGTCATCGCCCCGTCCACATCGCCCAGCTGGGTGAGAGTGGTGAGCACCGCGATGGTCATACCGATCATGCCAAGGGTATTGCCCATGCGCGACGTCACGGGGCTTGAGAGCCCCCGCAAGGCCATGATGAACAACACGCCAGAGACGAGATAGAGGAGGGCTGCGACGTTGGCGGTCATGTCAGTGTGTCTCCCGGGCGCTCATTGAGAAGACGCTGAAGCGTCCGCCCTGCAGCAGCATTAAGTTCCATAACTGTGGTATCCCCGCTGCTGTAGAGCGCCGGGTCACAACAGAAGTTTTCGACGATGAAAAATAGGTCTTCGATACTATCCGGCAGTTGCATCGATTGGTCACGAGCGCACCGCCATGTTGCCAAAAACCGATCATGAAAGGCCTCGGCAGTAAGCCTGCCATCCGCGAACCTCGCGAGTAGTTCAACCCAAACCGCATGCCTCACTTCTTCGGTTCTTTTTTCTTGTACATCGCCAGCATGCGCTGCGTGACGAGGAAGCCGCCGAAGATGTTCACCGACGCCATGATCAGCGCCAGGAAACCGAAAAACTTGGCCAGGTAGCTGCCCGACGAGATGGCGAGCACGCCAACCGACAGCAGCGCGCCGACAACGATCACCGACGAGATGGCGTTGGTCACGCTCATCAGTGGGGTATGCAGCGCTGGCGTCACTGACCACACAACGAAGTAGCCAACGAAGATGGCGATCACGAACACCATCAATTCGTAGACGATGGGATCGATGCCAGCGCCACCGGCGGCATAGGCAGGCGCTGCGAGAAGCGAAGCGGCCAAGGCTAGTGCGAGCGATTTCATCTCAGGCTCCCTTGATTGCGCCGTTGGGCGCACTGCCACTTGCACTTGCGGGCACCGGCTGCGGTGCGAGACTCGGGTGGACGATTTTGCCATCTTTGGCGACTAACGTGCCTTTGATGATCTCATCGTCCCAGTTGATGCCGAAAGCCTTGGTCTTCTTATCGAACATGGTCTCGAGAAAAGCGTACAGGTTCTTGGCGTAAAGGCTCGACGCATTGACCGGAATTTCGCCGGCGAGATTGAGCGGGCCAGCGATGGTAACCCCTTTGTGCTCGATGACTTTGTCAGGTTGCGTCAGTTCACAGTTGCCGCCGCGCTCAGCCGCCAGATCAACAATCACCGCGCCAGATTTCATGCTCTCAACCATCGCCGTGGTGATCAGCTTCGGTGCCGGCCGTCCCGGGATCAGCGCCGTGGTGATGACGATGTCTTGCGTCTTGATATGAGTGGCGACAAGCTCCGCCTGCTTCTTCTGGTATTCTGCGCTCATGGGCTTGGCATAGCCGGCCGCTGTTTGCGCCTGCTTGAACTCATCGTCCTCGACGGCGATGAACTTGCCGCCAAGCGAGGCGACTTGCTCTTTGGATGCTGGCCGCACGTCGGTCGCCGTCACAATGGCCCCGAGGCGGCGCGCCGTCGCGATGGCCTGCAGCCCTGCAACGCCGGCACCCATCACGAACACGCGAGCCGCAGGCACGGTGCCGGCCGCCGTCATCATCATCGGCACGGCTTGCTCGAACATTGCAGCCGCATCGATAACCGCCTTGTAGCCAGCGAGGTTCGCCTGCGACGACAGCACGTCCATCGACTGCGCACGCGTGATGCGCGGCATGAACTCCATCGAGAACACGTGGGCACCGACGCCAGCCAGCGCATCAAGGCCGGCGCGATCATCGTGTGGGCTGATCATCGCCGCAACGAGCGCACCTGGCTTCAGCGCCTTGAGCTCGGTCGTCGATGGCCGCCGCACCTTCAGCAGAATGTCGGCCCCAGCCAGCGTATCGGCCGCAGTCTTCATAATCTCAGCGCCTGCGCCCGCCAGCGTTTCATCCGAAAAGCGTGATCGTTGTCCCGCCCCACTTTCAACGCGCACGTGACAGCCCAGTGCTGTCAATTTCTTCACCGTCTCCGGTGACACGGCGGTGCGTGATTCTGATTGATGCTCGGACGTAACGGCAATGATGGTCATGGACGACCTCGGCTGGCCTGCAGGGGGACCGGTGGTTGGGGATTTTCAGACGGGATCAGGGAGCAGAATATTTCAGCACGACCCCGACCAGACGGCCCGGGGGTGCCGCAGTTGGTAGATCAGCGTTACATGCGCCGAAATCCGGCGCCAGATAGAACTTTTCGTTGAGGTGACTATCGCCCCGGTGTCTCGACATTCGGCGTTTCAGACGAGCAGCACCAGCATGCCAAGCAACAGCAGGGCCACAAACACCGTCAAGATGATCGCGCCACGGACGAAGCCGACATACGTGCGCGTGTGTTCGGGATAATCCATGGCCGGGTGGCCACCATTCGTGTCGATGGTCATTCTACCTCGCAAAGGCGGAAGAGGGGTGAGGACGCGGGTGACTGGTGTTGTCTGTTGGTAGCCCACCTGCCAGGAGCCATCAAGTGACCACATTTGCGCAGGGGACCGCTTTGGTTGCGGCAGGAGCGCACGTTAGACGAGCACAGGTGTCTTGGCCTGGACACCCACCCCGAACGTCTTCCGGTAGCGTGCAATCTCAGCCGCCGGACCAATCGCCTTAAGCGGGTTGTCAGACAGTTTCACGGCTGGTTTTCCGTTTACGGCCAAGACCTTGCAGACGATTGAGAAGGGGTCCAGGCGGCCATCCGGCCCAAGCCCTCGGAAGTCATTGGTCAGCAGAGTGCCCCAACCGAAACCAGTGCGGATCCGCCCTTTGAAATGCGCATGCAGCCGCTCGATCTCGCCCACATCCAACCCGTCAGAGAAAATCGCGAGTTTGCCTTTCGGGTCCTGCCCGCGCGCCTGCCACCAGCGGATTGCGCGTTCGCCGCCCTCAATGGGATCGCCGCTATCGATGCGCACGCCGGTCCACTGTTCGATCCAGCTTGGTGCCTTGTCGAGGAAGCCTTGGCTGCCAAACGTATCAGGTAGAATGATCCGCAGGTTCCCTTCATAGTCTTCCTGCCAGTCCGAGAGGACCCGATAGGGCGCGTCCGCCAACTGTGCCGGTGTCTCAGCCAACGCAGCATAGACCATCGGCAATTCGTGCGCATTGGTGCCGACGGCTTCGACTTCCCGCCGCATAGCGATCACACAATTGGAGGTGCCTAGAAACGAGGATCCCAAGCCTTCCTGCATCGCCTGAACGCACCAGTCCTGCCAAAGAAAACCATGCCGGCGGCGGGTTCCGAAATCTGCGATGCCGAGGTGCGGGAGTGCTTTGAGCCGTTGGATCTTCTCCCAGACGCGGGTCATGGCCCGAGCATAGAGCACCTGCAGCTCGAACTTGCCGAGATCTTTCAGCACCGCGCGGCTATGCAATTCCATAATGACCGCCAGCGCCGGAATCTCCCACATCGTGGTCTCAAGCCAGGGGCCTTCAAAGACCAGCTCGTACTGATCGCCCGTCTTCTCCAACGCGTAGGCTGGAAACCGGAAGCCCTCCAGCCACTGGATGAACTCCGGCGCAAACATCTGCCGCTTGCCGTAGAACATATTGCCGCGCAGCCAGGTGCTTTCCCCGCGTGTGAGTACCAGTGAACGGATGTGATCGAGCTGCTCTTTCAACTCGCCAAGATCGATCAGGTGGCCGAGCGGGACGTGCGTCGAGCGGTTGATGATGCCGAAAGTGACGGACGTCTGTGCATGGCGGCGAAAGATCGTCTGCGCCATCAGCAGCTTATAGAAGTCCGTGTCGAGGACCGAGCGAACGATCGGGTCGATCTTCCAGGTATGGTTGTAAACCCGCGCGGCGATATCGGTCATCGGTTGTCCATCAGCAGGGCCGCCAAGAGCCACCCGTTAGCAGATGTTAAAGTGACCGCCGAGTTCTCATCACGCAACCCTCAAATGCGCACCGTCGAATGCGCTGGGCTCAGACGATGAACGCTGCGTCTAAACGTCGAAATCGGACCGTTTGCGTCCCGCCGCCAGCAACCCAGACAGCCAGCGCGGCTGCCGACCGCGACCCGTCCAGGTTTGGTCCGGGTTGGCAGGGTTGCGATACTTGATGGCCACTTTTGCGCCCTTCCGGGAACGGCGGCTCAATTCGAACCCATAGATGTCAGCGACGTCTTGCAGCGACAGGCCAAATTGCGCGATCAGCGCATCCATCTCTAACTTGAGGGCCGCACCGTCACGCTCGCGGGTTGCCGGCAACGCTGCCTTAATGCGACTGTCGAGCTCAATAAGTTCTAGCAATGTCATGCCGCAAAGGTCGACTGCAGGCATTCGGAATTCCCTATAATTTACGCTTTTTACGAAAGTGATATAAGCATACCATGGAGAATAAGTGGTATTTCTGCAACGAAAGATTGCGCATAGGCGCAACTTAAGGTGACGTCTGTGCTGTTGGGGGCACATCGGGTTGTGGCCGCGCAGCCGCTGGCGCAGGTGCGCGTTGGCCCGTCGAGGGTGCTGACACCGAAGCGGACGCCAAACTCGTCGTGCCCAAGGTGTCGAGCGCATCCTGCCGCAGGTCTATGCGCTCGTCGATGACGGATCCGCCGATCAACTGCGGTGCACGGCCTTCGATAATGACGGGCAAGATGATCCGCTTCAGCCGGAAGCGGACGCGTTTCCCCTCGCCGTTGTAGGCCAATACATCCGTGTCATCAAAGCGCGCCGTGTTCCCCGCCAGCGCCTCACGATAGTGCCCTTCGATCCAGGCGGCGTAGGTGGGATCGGGCTGTGCGGAGATCGGCAGGTTGCGGCGGCTGGCCGCCCAATCGGAGCCGAAATGATTGAACCCCCGACCAATCTGCTTGAAATATAACTGTCCGTCAGCAGCCTGCTCATAGACGACATAACGGTCACCGAGATGCCGCTGGGCCAGATTGAGCGCATCGAAAGGGATCTGGCCGGCAAGGCCGGCCATCCACTCGGTGTGCAACCTTTGGAAGGCCGGAACACGCGATAAGTCAATAAGAGGGAGGCGTCGCAGCATCAAATGCGGCGATGGACAGCGCGGCGAACCGGCGAGCAAATCCGTGAGCAACGCAATGGCCGCTTCTGACGACCGTGAGACCGTCATTTTCCATTCGCCGTCGTAGTAGTCGATGGCGATGCGCTCAAACCGGCGTTGCCGCAGCCAGTCAAATGCCGCAGCCAGCGCCGGTTCGGCAACGACTGGCAGCGCACAGCGGATCTGAGCCGATTGCCCGAACAGATCGATGGCCACGAAACCCAGTGGTTTGACCGCATACTTGGTGATGCTGGCCTGGTTTTTGGGAACAGAGAAGGCCTCCTCGAACGCCATGTTGGCGCTCGACCACATCCGGCCGAGATCATCGAAAACGAGGGCTTTCATGGATTTTCTTATCCTGTCTGTCAGACAGGGTTGTGCGCCCACTTAGTTAAAACAGGGTCACGAATGACACGCCGCGCCGCCATGACTGTCTTTCCAAGGCTTTGACAATCCATCAGACAATACATCAGACAATCCTGGGACTAGCTGGCGCGCGCCCCCGTGAGCACGAAAAACCCCGCCCGGCACGTGGCCTGCGGGGTTTTCCAGCATCATAAGTACGTCCCAAGTTACTGCTTTGGCGGCGACAAGGGGGGCGGTGGCGGTAGGCCACCAATCCCCGGCATGGCCGGTGCGGCCCCGCCGAGCGACGGTGGTGGGGGCAGGCTCAGCCCACCCGGAATGCCCGGTAGGCCAGGAATGCCGCTGCTGGGAATAGTGATTGTGATCTTGGAGGTGTCAACCTCTGGTGATGATTTCTTGTAGTGCATCACCATGTTCGGGAAGGCGATGACGAGGCCCACCATGATGCACTGGATGATCACGAACGGGATCGCACCGTAGTAGATCTGCCCAGTGGTCACGCCGTCCGTCATCTTGCCAGTGACTTTGTCCTTGAACGGTTGCGACGGCGCGACCGAGCGTAGGTAGAACAAGGCAAATCCGAACGGCGGGTGCATAAACGAGGTCTGCATGTTCACGCCGAGAATGACGCCCAGCCAGATCAAATCGATCCCCAGTGTCGTCGCCGGCGCGACCAGCAGCGGGACGACGATGAACGCCAGCTCGAAGAAGTCGAGGAAGAACGCGAGCAGGAAGATCATCACGTTGACGAATATCAGGAAGCCTGTCGCGCCACCGGGCAATGACGTCAACAGATGCTCGACCCACAGATGGCCGTTCACACCATAGAACGTGAGCGAGAAGATGCGCGCACCGACCAAAATGAACACCACAAACGCGCTGAGCTTGGCGGTCGCTTCAACAGCCGACTTGAGAAGTGACATGTTGAAGCGCTTGGGGTTGCCATCCAGCCAGCGTTTGAATATCGCCAGCAGGATCGAGCCGACGGCACCCATGGCACCGCCTTCCGTCGGCGTTGCCACGCCGATGAAGATGGTGCCGAGCACCAGGAAGATGAGGAACAGCGGCGGCACCATGACAAAGGTGACCTGCTGCGCCAACTGCGAGATGAAGCGGAAGCCTGTCGCTTTGCCCAATGCCCAGTTCACGCAAGCCAGCGCGAACGCCAGAACGATCCCAACGCCCATGCATAGCACGACGAAGTCGGCACCACTGTAAGCCTTGCCGCCAGCAGCGAGCGCTTTCGCATTCATACCACTCATGAACGTCACGCCGACCACCGCCGAAACCAGCGACAATGCCAGCAGGGTCGCAAGGCCGCGTTCGTCGCGACCGGAGGCGAGAAACGTCAAGCCAACCTTGAACAGGTAGGCGATGAACATGACTTGAATCGCAGCCCAGATTTTGGACCCGAAGTCGCCAGTGACGATGCCATTGATGATGTCGCCATAGGACGTATAGACGAAGTAAGCGGCAACGGCGGCGACCGCGAGACCACCGAACCGCGCCAGGAATCCTTCCATCGGGCTGCCGGCTTTTTCCTTGAACGCCACATCTGCGGCTGGCAGGCCTGGCGCATACTCCGGCTTGATCATCGTCACGAGGAAAATGTAGCCGGCATAGAGGCACGCCAGCACCATGCCGGGAATGAATGCGGCTTCGTACATGTCGCCGACAGACTTGCCGAGCTGGTCAGCCATGACGATCAGAACGAGTGACGGCGGGATGATCTGCGCCAGCGTGCCAGATGCGGCGATGACGCCAGCGGCGACACGGCGGTCATAGCCATAGCGCAGCATGATCGGCAGCGAGATGAGGCCCATCGAAATAACCGAGGCAGCCACGACGCCCGTGGTGGCAGCCAGCAGTGCACCCACGAATACAACGGCATAGGCGAGGCCACCGCGGATCGTGCCGAACAATTGGCCGATGGTATCGAGCAAGTCTTCGGCCATGCCCGATCGTTCGAGCACGAGCCCCATCAGCGTAAAGAATGGAATGGCGAGCAACGTGTCGTTCGCCATGACCCCGAATATGCGTTCAGGCAGCGACTGCAGTAACGGCCATGACAGCGAGATGGCACCGCCTGAGAGCGGGGCTAATTCAACACCGATGACGAAGAAGATGAGTCCACAAGCCCCAAGAGAAAATGCCACTGGATAACCGAGCAGCAGAAAGAGGACGAGTGACGCGAACATGATCGGCGCCAT
>JANNEU010000107.1:0-7340 GCA_031379035.1 Hyphomicrobiaceae bacterium
ATCGCCAGCGCGTCGGAAATGATCTTGTGCGACGCGCGCCCCTTAAGGTCGGCGATGAACCCTACGCCGCATGCATCGATCTCGCGCGCCGGATCGAACAGCCCTTGTTTGCGCGGGCGCTCTGTCGGCAGACCAGCCGGCGACACGGTCAGATCAACAGTCGGAAGATCAGCGCGCAAGAAAACAGGTTCGGACATGAGAGGTGCCTCGAAGTTCAGAGATGTCGGTACGCAGTTCTAGACAGCTAAGATCACAGGTGGCCGCAGGCAGGTGGCCGCGCGCGGTTCAAACCGCCGCGTTTTTACACGCTGCCGCCGCCGTGGCCAGACCCACCCAACTGTATCCGCACGAGTTATCGCTGACACTAAAAGCCCGGCCAGTCTGAACCCTGGTTCTGGCCATCCTGTTCGGACCAGTAAAACGGGGCGAGACCTGCCAGCACATGCCGGACGCGAAAGCATCTCCAGCCAAACACTGCGCCGAGGGCTGGCCGGTCCAACCTAAAGAGTTGGGCGGCAGAGACACACTCGCGACCCGCGTGTTTGCGCCAGGCGATATAGGGCAACATAGCTGACCTTTTTTTGACTGGCTAGAACTTTTGCATCACCGACGGCATAAATCCTGCCTGATTGTGTCGAAATGGTCGCGCCGATGGACTTGAAAGCATTGCTCCCCGCAATCGAGGCCGCCGCCGTGCGCGGCTGGCCGGCGTTAGAGATTGTGGCGGTCAATGGCTGGCTGTGGCGGCATGCGTCGGGCGCCTCGATCCGCGCCAATTCGGTGGCCGCGCTGGGCTACTCCGGCACCGATCTCGACGCCAGCATCGACCGGATCGAACAGCTGGCTCAATCGCGCGGCGTCTCGGCCTGTTTCACGGTGTCGGACGTCTCAGAACCCGCCGGCCTGGACGCCCGGCTGGCTGCCCGTGGGTACCTCCGTGACACCGATCACGTGACGATGGCCAAGTTGATCGCTCCTCGCACACCGCTGCCCAAAGGCGTCAATGTGGCCCCGAGGCCATCAACCGGCTGGCTCACCGCTTACCTCAGTGGCCTTAGTGAAGACCGCCGCTCGGTCGCGCCAGCCATCATCGAGCGACTACCCAAGACGGCCGTTTACATCGGAGCGCGGGTCGGCCGGCGTGTCGTTTCAAGCGGGTTGACGATCCCCGATGGCCGCATCGCCTCTGTGCAATGCATGGCAACGCTACCGGATGTCCGGCGCCAAGGCGGCGCACAGAGCGTCCTACACGGCATCGAACACGTGGCGGGACACACCGGCCAGATCGCCCTCTATCTCCAAACCAGCGAAAACAACGCCGCAGCGCAGGGGCTCTACTTCCGCGCCGACTTCAGAATCATTGGCCGTTACCATACCCGGACGAAGGCGCTTTGAGCCGTGCGTCCTCTCACCAGGCACGCCCTGCCCGTGCCAGTTCCTTGGCCGGCTTGCTGTCGAGCAACTGGAAGGCATTGCGGACGCCAGCCGGCTTGCTCGTTGTATCGCGCGGAACAACCAGCGGGATCGAAACCAGCACGCACAGCAGGAACGCCAGCGTATCGCGATGGGCGGTCGAGCGAAGGGCGGTTGCGCGGGTCATGGCACTTAGTTCCAGGTAGCGGTTGCGAGCGGTTGCTCATCTGACCCTCACCATGCAGCCCAACGCGCGCCGCCGCAGTTCCCGAAGAAACATCGAACGGACGTTGTGATTTGCCTTGAGCGGGGCATCGCGTGCTACGCTAGCGGCGTGGGTGTCAGACCCAAGGCTCTGGCCCCATTGCGCAACGCCAAAACCAAGAACCACCGCACCGCATGACCGTCGCGACGCCAATCCTAGAAAGCGCCATCACACACACGGGCGAAAGTCCGGCGCGGCGCGCGTGGTCGCGGCTGCTGGCACGCAAGACCGCCGTCGTTGGCCTCATACTGGTGGTCACGCTGATCGCTCTCGCCGTCTTCGCCGATGTCATCGCGCCTTACGATCCCAACAAGCAAAGCTGGACCCTGCTACGCAAACCACCGTCTGCCGCGCACTGGTTCGGTACCGACGAATCGGGCCGCGATCTGCTGAGCCGCGTCATCTTCGGCGCACGTGCGTCGCTGCTGGCTGGTGTCGTGTCGGTCCTGATTGCGATCTTAATTGGCGTGCCGCTGGGCCTCATCGCGGGCTATCGCGGCGGTTGGGTGGATACGATCATCAGCCGCATCACTGACGCGATGCTGGCCATCCCATTTCTCATCCTCGCCATCGCCATGGCGGCCTTCCTCGGACCATCCCTGCGCAATGCCATGATCGCGGTCGGCCTCGCCAGCACACCGGTGTTTGTGCGCTTGACGCGTGGGCAAGTCATGGCGGTGAAGACCGAGGACTACGTCGAAGCGGCCCGCGCCGTCGGCAATCCCGGTTGGCGCGTCGCCGCACGCCATATCCTACCCAACATTCTTCCGGCCCTGCTGGTGCAGGCGACGGTGGCGATCGCTGCGGCCATTATTGCCGAAGCGTCACTATCATTCCTCGGCCTCGGCCAACAGCCGCCGGCACCATCCTGGGGTTCAATGCTCAACGTCGCCCAGCGCTTTCTCACCAACGCCCCGTGGATCGCCATCTGGCCGGGCCTAGCCATCTTCCTCGCCGTTCTTGGATTCAATTTGCTCGGCGACGGCCTGCGCGATGCGCTCGACCCAAAGGAGCGTTGAGGTGGCCCATGTGACGTTCATCACCCAGCTGCGCCAACACACTGGTGGCGTCGCCAGCGTCGATGTCGAGGCCACGAGTGTGCAGCAGCTGCTGCGCCTCTTGAGCGAGAGATTTCCCGAACTCGCACCGCATCTCGACGCCGGTGTCGCCATCGCCATCGATGGGCAGATCTACCAGGACGCCCTGTTTCAGGACATCGGCACCGACAGTGACGTCCACCTGCTGCCGATGATTGCAGGCGGCTAAGCGCGCCGCTTGACCGCGCCTCGGCCCGCCCCCCATGATCGTCTATCGAGGGACCCGGGAGCCAATTATGACCAGACCGTTTTCGCATGCTGTCGTGGGTGCGCTGATGCTTATCGGCGCCGTTGCCCCAGCGCATGCCGAAGCCACATCGCTGCGTGCCGCCAAGCAGTTCGGCCTGGGCTACGTGCAGTACATGATCATGGAAGATCAGAAGCTCGTCGAGAAATACGCAAAGGCCGCAGGCCTCGGCGATATCACCGTCGATTGGAACACATTCCGTTCGTCCGATGTCATGAACGATGCGCTGATCTCCGGCGCCGTCGATTTCGTTTCGCTTGGCATTCCCGGTCTGATCACCATCTGGGACCGCACCAAGGGTAATCTCGGCGTCATGGCCGCATCCGGTCTCAACGCGTTGCCGCTCAACCTGATGGTGCGCGGCGACATCAAGAGCCTCAAGGACTTCAAACCCGAGCACAAGATCGCGCTACCGGCGGTCAAGGTCTCCAACCAAGCCATTCTGTTGCAGATGGCCGCTGAAAAAGAATGGGGCCCCGGCAATCACACCAGGCTCGATTCCAACACCGTCAGCATGGCGCACCCCGACGCCACCATCGCCATGGTCGGTGGCAACCAGGACATTATCGCCAACTTCTCGTCCATCCCGTTCCAAGTGCGGCAGGCAAAAGCCCCCGGCGTCAAGAAGCTCACCTCATCGACAGAGATTATCGGTGGGCCGTTTACGTTCAACGTCGTGGCCACCACTTCAAAGTTCCGCGCCGATAACCCCAAACTCTACAAGGCGTTTCTCGATGCGCTGAAAGAAGCCACCGCGCTGGTCAATGCCGACAAGCCTAAAACCGCTGAGATCTATGCGCGCGTCTCCAAAGACAAAACACCCGCCGAGGATATCATTGCGCTGCTGTCGGACCCGGAGAACCAGTTCACCACCAAGGTTGCGCCCGTCGACAACTTCATCGGCTTCATGGTCCGCACCGGTAATTTCAAGAACAAGCCGCAGACCACTAAGGAACTGCTGTTCCCGGAGGCTGAGCTGCAATGACCGGGACTTCTCTGCGTCAGCGCTGCATGGCGGGCGAGACTGTTCTCGGCGCGATGATTTTTGAATTCTTCACGCCGGGCATTGCCCGCATCGTGAAGAACGCCGGCGCCGAGTTTATTCTCTACGACATGGAGCACGGCGGGCTGAGCCTGGAGCAGTTCAAGACGCAGGCCGCTATCGCGAGCGGGCTCGGCATCGCGCCGATGATACGGGTACCGCGCGGCGAATATCAGTTCCTCGCCCGCGCGCTCGACCTTGGCGCACACGGCGTCATGATCCCGATGGTTGAAAGCGCGGCGCAGGCACGCTTGATCGTCGAAGCAACCCGCTATCCACCGCTTGGACGTCGCGGGGCGGCCTTTGGCTTTGCGCATGATGGCTACGGGCAGGCAACGCCCTTGCAAACCATGACGGCCATGAACGCGCGCAATCTGGTGATTGCCCAGATCGAAACCGAGCGCGGACTTGCCGAAGTCGAGGCGATTGCCGCGGTCGACGGCATCGATTGCCTCTGGGTTGGGCACTTCGACCTGACAAATTTTCTTGGCATTGCCGGTCAGTTCGAGCATCCCCTCTTCGTCCATGCGCTCGACCGCATCGTCGCCGCCGGCCGTACGCATAAGAAAGCGCTCGGCTTCATGGCGTCAGACGCCAAAGCCGCCAAAGTCTTCAAAGCCCGCGGCTTCCACATGCAGGCAACAGGGACCGACATGGGGCTACTCACCGCCGGCATACGCGGGATATTGGATGCGCTCCGGTAGCACTCCGTCCAAACGCCGGATGAGGCGACCCGCGCCCCGCACTGTGAGGCCGACCCTCGCTCCGCCATCGGGATGGCTAGATTTTTGAGGTTTCAGGTTGCGGCTCAAACAAATCTCCCCGCCTGCAGCGAGCATGCGGGGAGACTCAATGGACGGCCGTGTCAGACCTGAGTGCTTACGCGCCGCCGGCTTTTTTGACTTCGTCGGCGAAGTCTTCGACTGGCTTCTCGATGCCTTCGCCGAGCGCGTACCGCACGAAGCTGGCGATGGTGACGGGCGCGCCAACCTTGCCTTCGGCATCCTTCAACGCCTGACCGACGGACTTGCCGTTGTCGTGGATGTAGGGCTGATCGAGCAGACAATGTTCCTTGGCGTAGCTCTTGAGGCTCGACTGGAAGATCTTTTCCAGCACCTCAGGCGTTTTGCCCTGGTTCTTTTCGGCGAGAATGGCCTTCTCACGCGCAAGCACGTCTGCGGGCACGCCAGCGATATCCAGCGCAATCGGGTTTGTTGCCGCGACGTGCATGGCGATCTGCCGGGCGAGCTCGTTCAGCGAGGGCTTGTCGCCCTTGCTTTCAAGCGCGACCAGCACGCCTATCTTGCCAAGGCCATCGGCGACTTTGTTATGCAGATAGTCGGCAACCACGCCATCGGTGACTTTCGCCACAGCCGTGCGGCGTGCCGTCATGTTCTCGCCGATGGTGGCGACCATTTCCTTGACGGTATCTTCAACCGTCAGCTTAGAGCCGGGATAGGTCATGGCGTTCAGTTTGGCGATGTCGCCACCAGCGGCTGGCGCAATCGACGCGATACCGCGCACCATGTCCTGGAACTTGTCGTTGCGCGCGACGAAATCGGTTTCAGAATTGATCTCGACCAGCGCGCCCACGTGGCTGCTGATTGTTGCGCCAATCAAACCTTCGGCAGCAACGCGGCCGGACTTTGAACCCGCCTTGATGATCCCCTTCTTGCGCAGGAAATCGATCGCTTCTTCAATGTTGCCCTTGGTTTCTCCAAGTGCCTTCTTGCAGTCCATCATGCCGGCACCAGAGCGCTCGCGCAGCTCTTTCACCATGGCGGCTGTGATATCGGTCATCGGTTAGGTCCCTTTCGGGTGGAGAGATTTTCGAATGAGGTTTCGGGTTCTAGGTTTCAGGTTTCAGGGATGCCGGGAGCCGAAGTTTGGTGATAAGCGCGTTGAGCATGCGCCCCACTTCAATTGCAAGTTCGTTGGCGCGACGGCATTGGTCGACGTTTACCAGTCCCGCGTCACACGCGAGAGCCAGAAATGTCTCGGCACCGGCCAACGATCCACGGGCAATGACCACGAAATGCGCATAGTCTTCATGGTCCCACGCGCATGACCCTCTGCGATATTGGCAGGGATCGATGATGCTGCGCGCAGGAGTTGATCTGTCATCCGGAAACGCTCGTCGGCCGGAAACACCTTCGTCAGTCGATAGACTTCGGCAGCCAGCACCATCGCCTTCTGCCAGACGATCAAGTCACGATGTGATTTGATCGTCACGCTGGCTCCCTGAAACCTGATCCCTGAAACCCGAAACCTTGCCTTACACTGCCTTCGCAGCGACCAGCTTCTTAGCCTGATCGACCCAGCCTTCTTTCTCGGTCTGGCCACGCAGGCGCAGCGTCTTGTCGAGCAACTGCAGACCCGCAGGATCGAGGTCAGCGATCTGCCAGAAGTGGAAGACGCCGGCGTCGTTGAGCCGCTGTTCGAGCTTGCCGTTGATGATCTTGATGAGCTTGAGATCGTCGGCTTCGCCGCGCGGACCTTCGATGCCCTTGAACTTGCCGGGCAGTGCTTCGGCGCCGGGGTTCTCAGACGCACCAACGTCAACGCCGGACCCGGCCTGACCACGTTCGATGCCGTCGATGCAGGCGCGCGCAACCAGATCGCAATAGAGCGTGATGGCGCGGCCGGCGTCGTCGTTACCGGGGATCGGGAAATCGATGCCGTCAGGATCGCAATTGGTATCGATGATCGCGACGATCGGGATGCCAAGCTTTTTAGCCTCGGCAATAGCGATCTGCTCTTTGTTGGTGTCGATTACAAACAAGATCTCAGGCAAGCCGCCCATTTCCTTGATGCCGCCGAGCGACTTCTGCAGCGTGTCGCGGTCGCGTGTCAGCTCCAGCAGCTCTTTCTTAGTGCGGCCTTTGCCTTCACCAGCGATCAGCTCATCGAGCTGGCGCAGACGACGGATCGACTGCGAAATGGTCTTCCAGTTGGTCAGCGTGCCGCCGAGCCAGCGATGGTTCATGTAGTACTGCGCTGAGCGCTTGGCACCTTCAGCGATGTTCTCAGACGCCGTGCGCTTGGTGCCCACATAAAGCACGCGGCCGCCCTTGGCGACCGTGTCGGAAATTTTGACCAGCGCGGTGTGCAGCAGCGGCACCGTCTGGGCGAGATCGATGATGTGGATGTTGTTGCGGGCGCCGAAGATGAAGGGTGCCATTTTCGGGTTCCAGCGATGCGACTGGTGGCCGAAGTGGCAGCCAGCTTCAAGAAGCTGGCGCATAGAGAATTGCGGCAGAGACATGGGAGTCCTAT
>JANNEU010000128.1:0-5419 GCA_031379035.1 Hyphomicrobiaceae bacterium
GGTCCGTTCTGCGACATGTGGCCGATCCATCATGTGATCGCCGATCCAAAGACCGGCACCATCTATGCTGGCGGCGGCAACGAATGGTTCGGCCCTGCTGTCTGGAAAACCACCGACTTTGGCGCGACGTGGAGCCACGCCAACGCCGGGCTTGGCTACGCCGAAGGCGAAACGCCGGTGAAAGCGGTGTGGTCCCTCGCACCCGCTCACGGTGCGCTCTATGCCGGCGTCGAACCGGCTGGCCTGTTCAAGAGCACTGACGCCGGGCTGACCTGGGCGCACGTCTCGGGATTGCGGGACCATCCTTCGCGCGCACATTGGGTGCCGGGCGCTGGCGGAATGATCCTGCACTCGATCGTGCCGCATCCGACCGACGCCAAGTCGCTGTGGATCGGCATCTCAACGGCCGGCGTGTTCCACACGGCTGATGGCGGCACGACGTGGGCACCCCGCAATCGCGGCACCCGCGCCGACTTCATGCCGGAGGATCAGTGCTATCCGGAGTTCGGCCAGTGCGTGCATTGCCTGGTCCGCGCGCCGGGCGTGCCGGACCTGCTTTATCAACAGAACCATTGCGGCATGTATCGCAGCGGCGATGGTGGTGTGAACTGGCAAAGTATCGAAGCTGGTTTGCCCTCGACGTTCGGGTTCCCCGCCGTCGTCCATCCGCGCGATCCGCAGACGCTCTACCTCGTCCCACTGAACGGCGACATCAAAGGCCGCTTTGTTCCGGATGGCAAAGCCGCCGTGTGGCGCACGCGCGATGGCGGCGACACCTGGTCCGCCATGCGACAAGGTTTGCCGCAGGACAACGCCTACTTCGGCGTGTTGCGCCAAGCGCTCGCTGTCGACCAGTTCGACAAGGCGGGTGTCTATTTCGGCACCAACTCCGGCCGACTCTATGCCAGCGCGAACGAAGGAGACAGCTGGTCGTGCATTGCCGAGCATCTGCCAGCCATCTCCTCGGTCGAAACCCTGACGGGGCGCACGTGAGCCCCGCGACCGTTCACGTTGTGCTCGCGCCGGCGCTGATCCGGCTGTTTCCGGATGCCCCCACGCGTGTCGACGTCGCCGCCGACACGGTGGCTGACATGATCGCGGCCCTCGATGCGCGCTGGCCCGGCATGGGCCGCATGCTCAGCGACGAGCGGCCGGCGGTGCGCCGCCACATCAACATTTTTGTCGCTGGCGATCGCGCAACCCTCACCACGCCGCTCGCGCCGGGTGCGGAGGTCTACGTGCTGACGGCTGTTTCGGGTGGTTAGACGAAAGTGCCTGATTTGGTTAATAAAAGTCGCAATTGTACTTAATCCAAACGCCGCGCTAATTTTGCGATTCTAGGGGCTATCGGACGTTTTGGCTAGGAGGGGTGCGGGGTGCTGTGCGAGAGCGCTCAGGCGCGATCCTGGAGCGATCTAGGGCTATTCCAGGGGGTGATGCTCGCCCGGCTTTCGCGCTGGGGTTCGAAACCTGCTTCAGCCGCCAGTCAGGCCCAAAAAAATCGATAAACGCAGTTCAGAAACCAGTGCTATTCAGCTTTGGCTGGTTCGGCCATGGTGCCCCCGGTTACCGGTCACTCCTAGTGGCCCGCTGCCGCCCGCCTGCTCCTGGAGCCTCGCCATGCACATCTCGGTCCGCAAAATCGTCCTCGGCGTTGAGGACGTGCATCATGACGGCGGCCCTGAGCTGGAAACGCCGATCCTCAAGGGCTGGGTCGGTGCTGTCGTTGCCAATCCCTACGCGGGTCGCTTCGTCACCGATCTGACGCCCATGATGGAAGCACTCAAGCCGTTAGGGCTCACCTGTTCGCGCCGCCTGCTGGCCGCATTGGGTGGCGACGCCGCACGCATTGAAGCCTACGGCAAAGGGGCCATCGTCGGCGGTGCTGGCGAGATTGAACATTCCGCGCTGTGGCATGTGCCCGGCGGCTACGCCATGCGCGAGGTGCTTGGCTCGGCGCTGGCTATCGTGCCGTCGGCCGTCAAAATCGGGGCTATCGGCGCTATGATCGATCTGCCGATCCATCACAAAGACGCCTGCTACGTCCGCTCGCACTTTGATGCTATGACCGCCTTCGTCGCCGACGCCCCCCGCTCCGACGAAATCGTGTTCTTTTTGACCATGACCACCGGCGGCCGCCCCCACGCCCGCGTTGGCGGCCTGCACGTTTCCGAAATCAGCAAAGGTGACGGCCAGCGGTGAGCGGGCGGGAGGCATCCCACAAAAAAGCTGGTGACGACGTGTGCATAAACGCACAGCGCGCATGCGCGGGTGCCACCCGGTGTGCCAGACAGCGCTGTCCCATGGCCGATCAGCAACTGTTGCTGAAAACTTCTCAGCTTTCGCGCCCGCAGCGGTAGCGCGGACCGCAAAGGCGGATACGGTGTTGTGGGGTCGGGTATGCCAGCGATGGATGGCCCTGTTGTCGTGTTGGATTGGGTGTTCATGTTGGGTCGCCGCGTCTCTCTGCTTTTGGCCACGGTGATGCTGTGCGGGCTGGCTGCCTGCGCCGCCCGGCCAACGCGCGAGGTGCTGGTGCCGGTCGACAAGCCGCCCCGTTACACGCCCAAAGTCGAAATGCTGGTCGCCACCACGCGCGCCATCGAACAGCCGGGCAACCCGACAACCTTTGGCGTTGGCCGCGCCGCTTCGGTGAACTTTGCGGGCGTGACGATGTCGATCCCGAAGTCGCACAAGGCCGGTGAGATCGAGTGGCCGGGTCCCGGCACGCCGGATCCGTCCCGGCAGATGGTGGTGGTGGACCAGGCCTCGTTCAGCCGCGCCGAGTTCCTGCAAGCGGTTGCGGCGCGCACAGCGCTCGGTGGTCCCGAAGCGGGCTCTGTGCTGGTGTTTGTGCACGGCTACAACACGCAATACCAGGAAGCCGTCTACCGCTTCGCCCAGATCATTCACGACAGCCAGTTCAGCGGCACTGCTGTGCTGTTCGCCTGGCCCTCACGCGGCAATACCGCGCTCTATCTGGCTGACCGCGACGCCACCACCTACTCGCGCGATTACTTCGAAGCCACCTTGCGGGACCTCGCCGGCGTGCGCGGTGTCACCGAGATCAACGTTCTCGCGCACAGCATGGGCAATTGGCTGACGCTCGAAACGCTGCGGCAGGCCAAGTTGAAAGGCCGTGGCGATTTCAACGGCAAGCTCGGTGATGTCATTCTGGCGTCGCCCGATGTCGACAATGATGTGTTCCGCACGCAGCTCGACACGATCGGTCGCTTGAAGCGGCCCATGACCGTGCTGGTCTCGGGCGATGACAGCGCGTTGCAAGCATCCGCGCTTCTGGCCGGTGGCCAGCAACGCACCGGACAGCTCACCGCCGATGATTTGCGCGTTCTCGATGAAGCCAAGCGCTATCGGCTGCGCGTCATCGATCTGACCAACATCGACGGCGGCACCACCGGCAGCCATAGCAAGTTCGCGCAGGCGCAGGTCGCCCGCTCCATCGGCAAAAGCCTGGCAGCCGACGCGGCTGGAGGCCAGAACCAACCCGGCGTGATCACCGCCGTGCAAGACGTTGGCAAGAGCCTTCTCAACGTGCCGGGCAACATACTCGGCGTGCCCGCGTTGCGAGTGCCCTAACGGCTGGTTGACTGATCGCGCGCCGCCTTACTTCGGGAACACTAGCCCCATCCACTCGGCAATGATGGCGGGCTTGTCGAACATCTTGCCGTCGGCCCCCTGCACTTCAACGATGCAGTTGCGTGTCATCAGCTTGCCGCCGTTCTTGTCTTCGAGCTTGGTGACGGTCGTGCGCATGCGGATTTTGGAGCCGGCCGGCACCACACCGGTGAAGCGGATCTTGTCGAAGCCGTAGTTCAGCGCGCGCGACAGCCCGGTCAGCTCCAGTGTCGCCTGTGACATGGCTGACATCAGCGACAACGTCAGAAACCCGTGCGCGATGGTGCCACCGATCTCTTTGTTGGCCCGCTCGACATCGACGTGGATCCACTGGTGGTCGCCCGTCGCGTCGGCAAACGCATCGATCAGCGCTTGATCGACAACCGTCCATTTCGAAGGCGGCAGCTCCTTGTTGATCAAGGTCGCGAGGTCTTTGTAGTCAACAACGTGTGTCATGCGGGTCTCTTGGGCAAAAAGGAAAACTTAGGCGCTCGGTTTGACGCCGCGCTTGGCCATTTCGTTGGCACCTTGGTCGGCAGCCGACTTCGGGATCGTGTCGCCAGCGCGCGCTGAAATATCGGCAAAGTGCGCGGCAATTTTTTCTGGCGTATCGGCTGCATGTCCGAGATGGAGGCCACCCGTCATGGCGAGGTTGGTGACGGCAAACGTGCCGGCACCCGCATTCATGATGCAGCGCGTCGGGGCCTTCTCGGAGACGAGATAAACCGCCGCCGGCGTAACATACTCTGGCTTGAAATGGTCCTGGATCTGGCCCGGCAACACATCCGTCGTCATCCGCGTTGTTGCGGTGGGCGCGAGGCAGTTGACGTGGATGCCGTTCTTGGCACCCTCGATCGACAAGGTCTGCATCAGACCGACCACTGCCATCTTGGCCGCGCCATAGTTCGCCTGTCCGAAATTACCGAACAGTCCCGACGACGAGGTGGTCATCAGGATGCGGCCATAGTTCTTGGAACGCATCGGTTCCCACACGGCCTTGGCGCAGATCATCGAGCCCATCACGTGCACGTCCATGACCGAGCGGATCTCGTCGATGCTCATCTTGGCGAAGCTTTTGTCGCGCAGGATGCCGGCGTTGTTGATCAGAATATCGACGCCGCCGAACGTGGAGATCGCCGCCGCCACCATGGCATGCACGCCAGCCTCGTCCGTCACCGACGCGCCGTTGGCCATGGCCGTGCCGCCGGCCGCGATGATCTCTTTCACCACCGCCTGTGCGGCGGTCAGCGAACCGCCGCTGCCGTCGCGCGCGCCGCCCAGATCGTTGACGACCACTTTCGCGCCGCGTGCTGCCAACGCCAACGCATGTTGCCGCCCCAGGCCATTACCAGCGCCAGTCACAATCGCAACACGGCCATCAAAGCGGAGAGACATGGTGGGAACTCTGAGTTTTAGTGGTCTGAGTTTGTAGTTAGTAGTTGGTGGTTTGTAGTTCGTAGTTCGTAGTTCGTAGTTCGTAGTGAGAACTCTTGGACCGGCAACTACCAACTACCAACTACAAACTACAAACCACCAACTCCTACCCACCCCACGTACACGACAACTTCTGACACGGGCCTTGGCTGGAGCCGATGCGGCAGTTCGACTGGACGAACTTGCAGGTCCGGCAGGTGTACGACGAAAGACATCCGCGCACCTCTGCGCCACGCGTAAAATTACAGGTCCGCACCGTCTGACAATCACGGCCCTGCGGTCCCGGACCTTGCCCGAACACGGGTGCCGTCGACTGCGCGTGCGCCATGCTCGCGAGCAGCATGCCGCC
>JANNEU010000175.1:0-9628 GCA_031379035.1 Hyphomicrobiaceae bacterium
GGCCGCCATGCGCGAGTGGAAACGCTCCGTGGAAGGCAACATCCGCGCGCTTGGCGGCATCCAGATGCGCGTCGAAAAGGTGATGGACGTCACCATTTCGCGCGAGATGGAACAGCTGGACCGCCGCCTGCTGTTTCTCGCCACTGTCGGCTCGACGGCCCCATTCGTCGGCCTGTTCGGCACCGTATGGGGCATCATGTCGAGCTTCACGTCGATTGCCGCGTCGAAGAATACCAGCCTCGCGGTGGTGGCACCCGGCATTGCGGAAGCGTTGTTCGCCACCGCGCTCGGTCTTCTTGCGGCCATTCCAGCGGTTATCTTCTACAATAAGTTCTCTGCCGATTCGTCGCGTCTCGGCCAACGGCTCGAAACCTTCGCCGATGAGTTCTCGGCCATCGTCTCGCGCCAGATCGACGTGCGGACTTAGGTGTCAGGTGCTAGGTTCCAGGTTTCAGAAACCTGATCCGTGAGGCCTGAAACCTGATCCCTGATCCCTGCAACCTGGAACCTGGAACCTTCCCATGGGCGCTAGCATCAAATCAGGCGGAGGCAACGGTGGCCGGCGGGGACGCCGCAAAGGTCACGCGCCGATGGCCGAGATCAACGTCACGCCGTTCGTCGACGTGATGCTGGTGTTGCTGATCATCTTCATGGTCACCGCGCCGCTGATGGCGACCGGCGTACCCCTCGATCTGCCGCAAGCCAAGGGCAAGCAGATCGAGACGCAGAACAAAGAACCGCTGGTCGTCTCCATTGCCAAGGACGGCAAGATCTTCCTCGGCCAGGAGGAGAAAATCCCGACCACGCTGGAAGACCTCGGCACCAAGCTTAAAGCCGTCGCGGCGGCACGCGGTGGCACGGATGAGCCCGTGTTCGTGCGTGGCGCGACGCTCGCCGAGTATGGCATCGTCACCAAAGTTCTTGCCCGGATCAGTGAGGCCGGCTTTCGCAAGCTGTCGCTCGTGACCGAGGCTGGTACCGGAGGCTGAGCCACCGTGCATATCGGCTTTGTAGCATCGCTCATTTTGCACGGGGTTCTCCTCGGCTGGGCGCTGCTGGCCGTGATCACAACGCCGCCGTTGAACATCCCCAAGCCCGAACCCGTCGAAGTCGCCATGATTTCGGAGGGCGATCTCATACGCCTCAAGCAGGGCGACCGCGAAGCCAAACAGCTTGAAGCGGAAGGGAAGGAAGGCCCGGCTAAAGAGCCGCCCAAGAAAGAACCGCCGAAGCCAACACCGCCGCCGCCGCCACAGGCTGCAGCCCCGCCGCCACCGCCGCCGCCGCCCGAGCCGCCCAAACCGGACCCGATTGCGGAAGCGATCAAGCAGGCTGCCGTCGAACCACCGCCGCCGCCGAAGCCCGAGCCACCCAAGGTTGAACCGCCCAAACCCGCCGATCCCATCGGCGACTTAGCTGCGGCCGCTGCCGCAGAACCGCCCAAACCAACACCACCGAAACCAGACCCACCCAAGCCGCCGCCACCGCCGAAGCAGCCGCCCAAGCCACCGGCTCCGCCAAAAGCGGCCGCAACGCCGCCGCCTGCCCCGCCCAAAAAGCAGGATCTGGCGTCGCTGGTGAATGACGCGCTGAAGACAACGCCCGAGAAGTCGGCGACCAACGCGCCACCCAAGGCGCTGATTGATCGGCGCGCAACGACGGCACCTGTGGCTGGCCAGAAGACGGCTGCGACGGCCAAGGGCGCGAGTGCGGGTGCCCCTGAAGGCACCGACAACGTCCTCACAGCTGACAAGCTATCGATGCTGAACCTGCTGATGAAGAACAACGTCCGGCGCTGCTGGAACATCAACGCTGGCCTCGAAGGCGCAGCCAAACTGATCGTGAAGGTGGAGTTCAAGCTCAATCAGGCCGGCCAGCTGGTCGGCGAGCCGCGGGTGACCAATTCAGGCACCGGCGCGCAATTCGAAGATGCCGCCAACAGCGCCCGCCGCGCACTGCTCGAATGCCAGCCCTACACCAACCTGCCGCCCGACCTTTACGCCGGCGGCTGGGATTTCATGCTGCTGACGTTTGACCCGGGCAAGATGTTCTGAGCGCAGGAAACGGCCGGAGCGAAGTGCGCGAGTTGCATATCAGCATTGCGTGAGACGCTACCAGGAACGGCTATCCGCGCCATCATCTGTGGTCCTACGCTCCCCCTCTGTGCCAGCGGGGCGGCTGGCGCGGTCCTTGTCATGTCAAAACAACTCCGGACGGAGACCCCCGTATGTCCACCGACGACACGTCTGCTTCCTTCTCGCGCCGGGCAGCATTGCTCGGCGGCGCAGCCCTCGGGCTCGGCGCTTCTGCGGGCTTCAGCACGAGTGCCGCAGCCAAGATGCCGTTCGCGGCCACGCAGGTGCCCTACTTCTATCGCTTCCCGGTCGGTAAATTCCAGGCAACCATCGTCTCGGACGGACCGCTGCCGCTCGGCGACCCGTCGGCGACCTTCAAAGGCGTCAGCAAAGAAGACATCGCGAAATCCTTAGCCGACAATTTCCTGCCGCCGGACAATGCCGTGCTGGAGCAGAACGCGCTGGTGATCAACACCGGCTCGCGCCTGGTGCTGTTTGATAGCGGCATGGGCATCTCGAAAGCGTTTGGCCCCACCACAGGTCGGCTCGTCAAATCATTGCTGCAATCCGGCATCGATCCTGCGCGCATCGATGACGTGATCTGCACGCACGCCCACATCGATCACATCGGCGGTCTCGTCGGCCCCGGCGGCAAGCGGCTGTTCCCCAACGCCACCATCCATCTAACCAAGGCCGACTACGATTTCTGGACGGACGAAGCCAAGCTCACCGGCGATCTCAAAGCCTTTGTTGTGCACGCCCGCACCAACCTGCTGCCCTACAAGGGTCGCATCAAGTGGGTCGAGGACGGCAAGGATGTGATCCCTGGCGTACAGGCGATGGCGGCACCAGGCCACACCGTCGGCCACACCATCTACATCATCAAGAGCGAGGCATCGTCGCTCGTCTTCATCGGCGACACGACGCACCACCAGATCCTGCTGACCGAAAAACCCAAAACTGAATTTGCCTACGACACCGACGCCAAGCAGGCCGTGCAGACGCGCCTCAAAGTGTTCGACATGCTAGCGAAGGACAAGCTCGCGTTCGTCGCCTATCACTTTCCATGGCCCGGCGTCGGCCACTTGGCCAAGCAGGGTGCCGACAGCTATCGCTTCTATGCCGAGCCGATGACCATCGTGCCGATCCCGCCGAAAAAAGCGTAACGCGTCCATCTTGCGATCGCCGCCGTGCATCGGGAAACCGCTGCGCGGCGGCTGCGTTTCGACCGTGGCCGTTGGGTAGCAGCGCGCCCCTGTTATCAACGCGGCATTTTCCGCGATGCCAGCGCGCGCAAGACCCGACAACGCGCGCGCGGTCTGTCGGGTCTCGGCTCGAAACGCTCTACCCAACTAGATGTGCTTCCGGGAAAAGTGTGCAGCGGTTTTCCCGAAAGAAGCGCGACCAAACAAAGAGCTAGGGTCGTTCCTCGATTCCATCAAATGCGGAACGACCCCAGCCTTTCCATCGCTGCCCTCGCTTTTTTGCGCGCCGCGGCGAACTCCTATAACTCCGGTGCTGTTCACACGCACCGGAGCCATCCATGCGCATCCAGGTCCTCTCTGATTTCCACGTCGATGTACGTCCCGGATATATCCCGGAACGTGCGACCGGTGCCGACCTCGTCATCGTCGCCGGCGATGTCTGTGAAGGCCCTGCCGATGCCATGGCGTTCCTGCGCGCGCACATCCCCGCGCCGACGCCGATTGTCTATCTGGCCGGCAATCACGAGTTCTATAACCACACCATGCAGATCGAGCGGGAATCTGCCCCCGCGCGCGCCGCCCAGCACGGCATCACCTGGCTCGACAACAGCATGGCGATCATCGGCGGCGTGCGCTTTCTCGGTGCGACGCTGTGGACCGACTTCAAGCTGTTTGGCACCGACACGCAGCAGATGAGCATGATCGCCGCCGCCAGCGCGATGATGGACTACACCGCGATCCGTTGGCGTGGCCCCGGCCGCGAGCGCTTCCGGCCGAAAGACTCGGTGGAACTCCACATCGAAACGTGCGCGTTTCTCGCGCGCGAAATGGCCAAGCCGTTCGGCGGCCCCACCGTCGTCGTCACGCATCACGGACCGCACCCGCGCAGCGTTGCCGCCCAATACGCCCGCGATCCCGTTACCGCCGCGTTCTCATCCAATCTCGAACCACTGATCTTAAAAGGCGCGCCCGCGCTCTGGGTGCACGGCCACACGCACACCAGTTTTGACTACGTGGTCGGCACCACCCGCATCGTCTGCAACCCCAAAGGCTACGGCCACGAGAACCGTGAGTTTGATCCGTTGTTGGTGGTGGAGGTTTGAGCTCAGACGTCCGGAATAAACCCATCCGGCATCGCCTCGTAGGTGGCTTTGTCGACCACATCAGCAATCGTGAACGAGCCCATGTAGCCGCCATGGTCATCGCGCACGACATACCCGTTTACGCGGAGATACGTTATGGCCCGAGGACGGAAAAGCCCGGGATCATCGGGACTGCGCAACACACGATAAACAGCGCGCGAGATCGTTGGGGTGTGTTCCCATTCGGTGATCTGAGTGGCGTTGCTTTCGAGGTAGGCGCGGACAGGCGATGTCGCCGTCTGCAGCGTGTTCATGCCCAATGCATCTTCCAGACGGTAGTTGTACAGCTGGCGATGGACCATAGACGTCATCACAAGCTTATGGTCGCGGTCGTACAGCATCGCCGGCTTGGCGCAAGTCTCGACCAAGACAACCAACGCACGATCCACCGAGATCGGCTGGACGCGCAAAAGAAGCGCTTTCAATCTTGCCAGACTTGCCTCTCCAGGGCGGCTGTCGTCGGCCTCCCAACGTCTGATCGTGCGGGGCTCAACGCCAAGCTCCTCCGCCGTCTGCTCGATCGTGCGCTTGTGCCGTTGGCGATACTTTCTGAGTGCAACGCCCCAACTCATCGGAACCCTTACCTATGAACATGAAGGCCCAACGTCACGGGCGCACATATCCGATATTAGCACGAACCGTGTTGGGTTACGGCGCAGAAATGCGCCCAACCTTCACGTCTGTTCACCTGACCGGCTGCGGCTTGGCCGTGGCCACCGCGCGGCCGAGGCGACTGAACACTTCGGCCGAGACGCGGCCCTTGGGGTCGAGACCTTCGTCAAGTTCGAACTCGCGGATAGCGCGTTCGGTTTCGTCGCCGGCACGGCCATCGATCTTGCCGGCTTTGTAGCCAAGCGCCGACAATGACTGCTGCACAGTCCGCATGACGATCTCAGCCTGCGCCGAGCGAACGCGGCCGGCAGCAGGGTCACCCGTTTGCGCGGCTAAGCCGGAAGCGCCCAACAGCAAATGCGCCAACACTTTTTCTGTCGCTTCGCCAGTCAACGGCGCGCGGTTGTCGTGCTCAAAGGCCATGATGGCCGCGCGCGTGACCAATCCCGGCACGCCATCGGAATTCAATGGGCCATAACCACGCGCTGACAACTCGCGCTGGACGGCGCGGATGGTCTCCGGATCACCCTCGGCGTCCGGCGCATCCGGCAGAGTATCGATGGCTTGATCGGCCTGCGCGGCATCGGGTTTCAAAACGCGCGCAAACCGCTTCTGGCCCTGCTCCAGTGGTGGCAGAATGGCGACCGGCCGCGGGCCGCCCGATGTCGCGCGCGGCGGGCCACTGTTTGGCCCTTTGTTGTCATCGGGCCTGAAAGGCTCGGGACCTTTCACCAGTTCAGCGTCGGCTTTCGCGGTTGCTGCGGGTTGCTTGTCGAGGGCGAGCCTCTGGCGACGCTCGGCCTCAAGCTTGATCTGGGCTGGATCAGCGCCGGCGCGGCCTGACACTGGCTGTGGCTGCAACAGCAGCACATTGGCCGTCACGCCGACAAGCAGCAGCCCAAACCCGGCGAAGAGCATGCGTTGAAGTGCTGGCGTCACGTCTACCCTCCCGCCTTTACCAATGCCGCTCACGCGCATCGTTGAACAATCTTTCACCACGCGCAGTATTGGCCGGGATCGTAAACGAGCCGTTAACGCCTGCTCAAACGACGCCAAGAGCCCGGCAACGCAAGCGCAGCCGGGCCAAACCCGGCGTGGACCCGGGCAAACTTGCGTACAATTTGAACCAAATACGTTTCGAATTGGCGAACGCGTTTTGGCGGAACGCCAATGGATAACTGGTAAATCCACACCATCAGCTTCCCCTGATGGATCGATGACATGTTCTTTCTCCGCACAACGGTTCTGCTCGGTCTCGGCGTGCTCGTCCTGCCCACGGACGAAGCGAGCCAGGCGCGCGTTTACAGCAGCGCCAAGACCGCGATGAGCTGGACGATGACGTTCTGCGAGCGCAACGCGGCGACCTGCACACAAGGCCAACAGGCCTGGGTGATCTTCAAGAAAAAAGCCGAGTTCGGGGCCAAGATGGCGTTCGATCTGATCAGCGATCGCAACGCGCAAACAGCCGACACTGCACCGATCCCGCAGAAACCCGCTGTCAGCCAGCCCGGCGCGGTGTTGCCCGCACGCGGTACGCTGAAGCCCGGCGATCTCGAACCGGCCTGGCGCGGCAAGATCGCCCGCGCCGGCAACTGAACGCTCAGCCTTCCGCGAACACAATCATGACGCCGTTGGCCAACGTTGGCGCAACCTTCACAACGCCCGGCGCGACGGCCAATCCCGCATCACCAAGCGCCGCCGCAGTCTTCTCAGCGTCCTCGACGCGCAGCGCCAGCACTACCGCGCCTTCATCCGGCAATCCGCCCAGCGGCACGCCCGGATGGCGCGCCTCCAGCATCGCACGATCAACAAAAACGAACGCGCCGCGCCCAGCACCGGTTTCCACGCGCGACGCACCGTCGTTGTCTTTTTCAACCGGCATATCGGTCAGCCGGCTCATGTGCGCGGCAGCGGTCGCCGGGTCTTTGCTCAGCATCTCGACGTGGTCGATCCGGTGTGCACCGTTGGCATGCGTCTGCAGTTCCGGCAGCCAAACGGCCGCGCGCGTGAAATGCTGACAGGCGAAAATACGCAATCCGCCAGGCCGCTCATCGAGCGGCCATTGGAACGTCGCGAATTTGGCTTCGGTCTGAGTGCCATCGGCCAAATCGACGGGTCGGCTGAAATCTGTCGGTCCGATCGCGTCTTTGAGCCCACGCGCGCGCAGGGCTGCGACACCGGCTGCCGCATCCGTCGTTGTAAACGCCGCCCGCTCGATGCCTTCACGCTTTTCCAGCAGCGCACGGGTCGGCGCGTTGCGCTCGGTCGGCGCGACGATCCCCATCAGCTCAAGATAGTCCTCACCGAGCATGAGCGTGTGATTGGCCGTGCCCATGTGCGCACTGTGCGTGCCACGCGGGCTGATCGTAAAGCCCAGCCGCTGCCAGCCCGCCGCAGCAGCATCCAAGTCGCGGACAATCACGACAACATGATCAAGACCAATGACGCTTTCGATGGGCATGGGGTGACCTCAGACTAAAACTGAATTTTGCAGATCATCCCGCCGCCGACATAAGTTCGCCAAACTCGCGGCGAGAACCTGCGGATCGTTGACCCCTCCGGAGGTAAGCTCATGACAAGATTTGTGTCTACCGCAGTCCTAACCATCGCCATCATCGCCAGTTCACTCGGCGTGACCAGCAATCCAGCCGCAGCCCGCAGCGGTTCTGGCGTCGGTGTCGGCATTCTCATCGGCGCGGTCGTCGGTGGCATTATCGCGAGCGAGATTGTCCGCCGCAATCACCGCCGCCACCACGCCTACACGCGCTCCCACTACCGCCGCTATTAAGTAGCCAGCGCGCCGTCTGCGCCTGTCAGCTGAAATGATGCTGCCGGATTTCGTCGAGGAATTCTTCCGTCAGCGGCAGCCCGGCGGCGTCCCCGATGACACTCTCCACATCGCAGTGCGGACACACGGCGGTGATGCCTTTTTCCTCCTCGACCCAGTCCTCGATATCGGACGAGTCAAAGATCTCCAGGCAGTGGAAACATCCCGCTTGATCGGAAGCCTTGACTTCTTCCTCGTTGTTGACGGCGTGCTTGAGGGCAGCGGCGATCTGAGCTTTCGAGGCCATGCTGGACAGGTCCTGCTGTGAACAGACTTCGGATTGGGACGGGCGTTATTCTGCGGCTTTGGCCGTCAGAACGCCTGACTTGACGAGCGCTTCATCGACCAACTTCTTGGTCGCCTCCAGCAGCGGTGCCATCGGCAGACGGCATTCCGGGCTCTCGATGAGGCCGAGCCGCCATGCGGCGTACTTCACCGGTGCCGGATTGGTCTCGATGAACAGCGCATCGTGCAGCGGCATCAACTGATCATGCAGCGCCAGCGCGGTCTTGTAATCCCCCGCCGCACAGGCTGCCTGGAACGCCGCACACAGCTTCGGTGCGATGTTGGCGGTCACCGAGATACAGCCATGGCCGCCGTGCGCATTGTAGCCCAGCGCGATCGCGTCCTCGCCAGTTAAGGCCGCGTACGGCTTGCGGATGAGTGCACGATGCTGGCTCTCCCGCGCCGGGTTGGCGGTCGCATCCTTGATGCCGGCGAAATTCTTCAGCTCGGAGATGCGCGCCATGGTCGCCGCCGAGATATCGACGATGGTGCGGCCTGGCACATTATAAACGATAATCGGCAGATCAACGGCGTCGCTGATCGCCTTGAAGTGCAGGTAGAGCCCTTCCTGCGTCGGCTTGTTGTAGTAGCCCGTAGAATGCAGCGTGGCGTCAGCACCCACTGACTTGGCAAACTGCGTCAGTTCGATGGCCTCGTCGGTCGAGTTCGATCCGGCACCGGCAATCACCGGCACCCGACCGTTGGCCGTCTTGACGCACAGCTCGATCACAACGCGATGCTCATCATGGCTCAGCGTCGGTGCCTCGCCGGTGGTGCCGACCGGAACGAGACCGTTCGAGCCTTGCGCAATCTGCCACTCGACGAACCGCTTGAACCCTGCCGCATCCACTTTGCCGCCTTTGAAGGGCGTAATCAGAGCCGGAAGCGATCCCTTAAAGCGGGTGGCGGCTGTTGGCGTCGGCATTGTCGGCTCCAAAATGGGCGCGCGAACTGAACCTGGGGACCGAATAACCCGTGCGGCACACACCGCAGGAACCCCGGATAGGGCCGGCGGCGCTGTGCCCGGCCCACGTAGCCGACTAGACCGTCGACCTCAAGCTGCTATCATCCACCGTGTTCGGGAGCGGATTGCAAGCCCTCAAAACCATAAAGCCATATTTTGGACGTGCAATCCAATCACCTGTGGCATTCTGCAAAGGCCACACTCAGAGGCCGCAATCAGGGCGGCGGAGCGCGACGTGAAGCCAGCATCGCCAGAACCGACCCAACCAGCCCCTGGAACCGCCGCGCCCGCGCAACAGGACGTGCCGCCGGCTGTTGCGGGGGCTTTGCCAGACAAGAAATGGCTGCCCGCCGGTTTGCCAGCCCGGCTGGAGGCGGCGCACACGGCCAAGTCCACGCCAACCGTTACCGATGATCCGGGCACCGCACCGGCTTTTCTGGCCCTTCCAGCCGCCTCGAAAGCTGCGCCGGCCGTGGCACCCGCAAACGGTGCTGATCCGGCTGGCAAGGCGTCTAAAT
>JANNEU010000178.1:0-13622 GCA_031379035.1 Hyphomicrobiaceae bacterium
TCTGAACCAAGCCAACCCTGCGTAGGATACGCAGGGTTTTTTGATGCCCGGCTAGAGTGCTTCCGGGAAAAGCATGCCCTCGGACTTGATCCGTGGGTGTGAGCGGTTTTCCCGATAAGAAGCACGACAAAACAAAGAGCTAGGGTCGTTCCGCTCTTGGTGGAATCGAGGAACGACCCGAGCAACAACTGAGCCCCCGCGGCTCCGCGAACAGCGCTCGGGTCCCAGTCAAACCCGTACTTCGGGCACCGCACGACCAAGCCGCGCACCTTTTGCGTCGCAGTTGCAAAGGTCAAAAACCATGCAGCCTGCACATTATTTAATCGACTGCCGCCGGACGCAATCAAGAATCTCCGCCGCAATTCGCGTAATCCATTGAATAAATTGCGCAATATAGAAATTATGAGTTCTGGCACGATACTTGATTAACAATGAGTAAAGGGCAAGCTCGGTGCTGCCCACGGAGCGGAGGCCCGTCTCGCATGCGACTAGTCACAGCCATCATCAAACCCTTCAAGCTGGAGGAGGTCCGGCAAGCCCTGACCGACCTTGGCGTTCAAGGCATGACCGTCTCCGAAGTCAAAGGTTACGGCCGCCAGAAGGGTCACACCGAGATCTACCGTGGCGCCGAATACGCCGTAAACTTCCTGCCAAAGGTCAAGATTGAAGCTGCCATTGCCACCGCTGACGTCGACCGGATCGTCGCCGCTATCGTGGCCGCCGCCCGCACCGGCCAGATTGGTGACGGCAAGATCTTTGTCACCGCCGTAGAGCACACCATTCGCATCCGCACCGGCGAAACCGACGAATCTGCCTTGTAGTCCCTCCCCCGGGATGGTGTACGTGCCCGTGTCCGGTCCAAACAGTCGCCGGCCGTCCACGGATCACGTGCACCATTCCCTCCTTCCCGGCGCGGTCCTCGCGCCTTGCAAGTCCCCTGCTCTTGTCCTTCCCCGATCCAGCACATTTGGAGCCTAGCTTGATGTCCGACGTATCTTTCTCGCGCTGGCGCCTCTGCGCGCTCAGCGCCGCAGCCGCGCTTGCGCTGACTGGAGGCTCCGCCCTCGCCGCCGACGCCCTCGTCCCCAACAAAGGCGACACCGCGTGGATGCTCATCGCTAGCACCCTCGTGCTGCTGATGACCGTCCCCGGCCTCGCGCTGTTCTACGGCGGTCTCGTCCGCACCAAGAACATGCTGTCGATCTTGATGCAGGTCTTCTACACCGTCTGCATCGTTGCTGTGATCTGGGTTCTCTACGGCTACAGCGTAACGTTCACCGAGGGCTCAGGCTTCAACGCCCTTATCGGCGGCTTCTCCAAGGCCTTCTTGAAGGGCGTGACCATCGATTCCACCGCCGCCACCTTCTCCAAGGGCGTCGTCATCCCAGAGTTCGCCTATATCGCCTTCCAGATGACATTTGCCTGCATCACGCCGGCCCTCATCGTTGGAGCCTTCGCCGAGCGCATGAAGTTTTCGGCCGTCGCCCTGTTCGTCCCGCTCTGGGTCACCTTCATCTACTTCCCCATCGCCCACATGGTTTGGTACTGGGCCGGCCCGGATGAAATCGCAATGGCGGTCAAGGCGATCGCCGACGCCGGTAGCGATGCTGCTAAGAAAGCAACCGCCGAAGCAGCGCTCGCCGCTGTCAACAACAATGCGGGCCTCGCCTTCACCTGGGGTGCCCTCGACTTCGCTGGCGGCACCGTTGTCCACATCAACGCTGGCATCGCTGGCCTCGTCGGCGCCATGATGATCGGCAAGCGCGTCGGCTACGGCAAAGAATCCATGGCCCCGCACTCGCTCACCATGACCATGATTGGCGCCGCCCTCCTCTGGGTCGGCTGGTTCGGCTTCAACGCCGGCTCGGCCCTCGAAGCCAATGGCACTGCGGCTCTCGCCATGATCAACACATTCGTTGCCACCGCCGCCGCCGCTCTTGCCTGGTCATTGGCCGAACAAGTCGAGAAAGGCCGCCCCAGCCTGCTCGGCATGGTCACCGGTGCTGTCGCCGGCCTTGTCGCCATTACGCCAGCAGCCGGTTACGCCGGCCCTGCTGGCTCTATCGTGCTCGGGCTTCTCGCTGGCATCGTCTGCTTCGTGTTCTGCTCCACCATCAAAAACCGCTTCGGCTATGACGATGCGCTGGACGTCTTCGGCGTCCACTGCGTCGGCGGCATCATCGGCGCACTGATGACCGGTGTTCTCGCGGCCCCGATGTTTGGCGGCCAAGGCATCTTCGACTATGAGGCCGGTAAAGTCGCTGACACCTACAACCTCAGCAAGCAGGTGATGGTCCAGGCGAAAGCCGTCGGCCTCACGCTGCTCTGGTCCGGCATCGGTTCAGCGATCCTCTACAAAGTCGTCGATGTCATCGTCGGCCTCCGTCCGACCATCGACGAGGAACGCGAAGGCCTCGACATCGCCGACCACGGCGAGCGCGCTTACAACTACTGAGCTGATACGTTTCACCACATACAAACGGCCCAATGCGCACGCATTGGGCCGTTTCTTTTGCGAGCCCCGAGGGCAGAAGAAGCGCGCTTCAGCGCCGTCATCCGCCGGCCACAGGCGCGCTCAACCCGGCTCCTGCTGCTTGCCCTCGAGCCCACCCAGCAATCGTGGATCAATCGCCGGGATCACCATCTCGAACGTCTCTCGCACCACGCAGTAGTCGTAATATCCAAGCCGCGCGATCGGCGCGATTTTCGCAATGTCCAGCTTGCCAGATGGCAGCACGACATCATCCCGGATATGGATCTGCACCACCTCGCCGAACACAATGTCCACAGTCCCCATCGTGCCGCGCCCGGGCAACCGCGTTGTCGAATGATACCGGCACTCCATGTGCACCGGGCTCTCCGCCACGCGCGGCCCCGGCGCCATCACACACGCCGCCTTCGTCACACCCGCCTTCGCAAACTCATCCACCTCCGGCGGAAAATCCGCCGCTGAGATGTTCACCGCCTCGCGCAAGTCCCATGTCGCCATGTTCCAGACGAAGAACCCCGTCTGCTCCGCATTGACCACCGTATCTTTGCGCATGCCGTCCGGTGTCTGGTTGGCCGCAAACATCACCATCGGTGGATCGAATGTCAGGTTCTGCCATTGGCTGAACGGCGCCAGATTGGCCACTCCCGCAGCTGAAACCGTCGAGATCCATCCAATCGGCCGTGGCACCGTACAGCTCTTGAACGGATCAAACCTCAGCGGTGGCCGCTCTGTCCGTGGATCGTATCGCATGCCATCGCTCCCGCTCGGTCGTCGTCAAACCTGCACGCACGCCCCACGCTGGCACAGCGCCAGTACCAGCCGCAAATCCCGCGCACTAAGCGCAATGCACCCGTCCGTCGGCAAATAACCCGGCCGTGCCACGTGCATGAAAATCGCACTCCCGCAGCCACGCTTCCGCGGCCGCTCATTGTGCGACAGCACTACCACCACGTCATATATCCCATCCGCCCGCCACATCGCCTCCGCACTGGCCGCATAGGGCATCCGCACCGCGCGATTGTAGTTCCGGTCCGCCGCCGCATCACACCAACCATCGTCACGGCCGATCACCCTCACTGGCAATCCTGTCCGTGGCCGCAATCCTCTATCCCGCCGATACAACACCCGCTTCAGCGCCCAAGTGCCAGCCGGCGTCGCCCCATCGCCCTCTCGCTTAAGAGCCGTGCAACCGCTCCGGCCCAACGCACACGGAGACATTCGGGCACCCATCACCAAAACACCCCGCGTCGCCCTTGCCGACACCGCTCGCACCACCAATTTCATCGTCCGCTGCCCCACCTCGAAACCCTGCCCAACACCCTTGCGGTAACGCCCGAACGCTACGATAACTGCGGACTATCGCCACAATCCGCGCCCAATCGACACCCTAAGGTCCAGCTTCTGCCATATCGGAAATAGTCCACCATGAGCAACGCGCGCACCATCCTCCTCGTTGACGACGACGACGAACTTCGCGAGCAGCTGCGCGAACAGCTGGGCCTCTACGAAGAATTCGACGTGCTGACGGCGGCCACCGCCTCGCAAGGCATGGAAAAGACCAAGGGCGCCCAGATCGATCTCGTCATCCTCGACGTGCAGCTGCCCGACATGGACGGCCGCGAAGCCTGCAAGCTCCTGCGCAAGAACGGCTTCAAAAGCCCGGTCATCATGCTGACTGGCAACGTCTCTGACGCCGATATGATCCTCGGCCTCGATTCAGGTGCCAACGACTACGTCACCAAGCCATTCAAGTTCGCGGTTCTCCTCGCCCGCATCCGCGCCCAGCTCCGCCAGCACGACCAAAGCGAAGACGCCGTCTTCTCCATTGGCGTCTATACATTCAAGCCGGCCGCCAAACTTTTGCTCGACGAGAAAGGCGGCAAGATCCGCCTCACCGAAAAAGAAACCTCGATTCTGAAGTATCTGTATCGCGCCGGCGAAAAAGTCGTCACCCGTGACGTCTTGCTGGCCGAGGTCTGGGGCTACAATTCCGGCGTCACCACCCACACGCTCGAAACCCACATCTACCGCCTGCGTCAGAAGATCGAAAAAGATCCCTCCAACGCCGAACTCCTCGTCACCGAAACCGGCGGCTACAAACTCGTCCCCTGACCCTTGCGTGGGTCACCCGGCCAGCAGCGGAAATGTGACGGCAATGGCCCACGCAAATAGCAGCGCGTTAGCTATCCCGGCGATCCATGGATGCCCCGTGCGCCGGTAGCACCAGGCGCTGATCAATCCGCCGACCACAAAAAACGCGACGATCACTGGTACAATGATCATCAGAAAGAACAGCCGCTCGAAATCCAACGCCACAGCCAATGCCAGCGACACCAGGAATGCGATCTTGGTCGCCAAGTAAGCGCCGCGCGCCGCACCATCGCCGCGTGTCACCCATTCGTCGCTCACAAAAAAGACGACCGTTCCAACCAGCATCGCCAGCACCAGAACGAACCGTCCGGGCCCTGCAACAAACGACGTCACATACTGGTTGAGCGGCCACGCCAAACAGAGGAATTCAAACGCCACAACCGCCAGCAGCGCCGTCACAAACGTCACTGGCAATGCGCGCGCCGCTTGTCGAGCAGCGTGCCATCGCCCAGTCCAAACAAGACATCCAGCGGTGATCAGTCCATAAACAACGAAGTGCACCGCCAGATAATCCGCGACCAGCACCGGCAGAAAATGCGTCGGCAGCACACGCAACAGAAGTGGCGTGACCACCGCCGGCACCAACAGAACCAGCCATAGCTCACGCCAATCAAGACCCGCCCCCGCTGGCGGCGTCGACACCACTGGCAGCAGCACCGACAGTGGCCAAGCCAGCAACACGATGCCGGCCAACAACAGCACAATCCACGCACCCCGTTGATCAAGATAGGGAGCAGCAACCCGCGCAATACCAAAGCTGGCATCCACCCAAGCCAATGCTTCACGCATGCTGTCGCGGCTGTACAGCACGCCGACATGTTCGACCGAACCACTGAACGCAGCCCGCCGCGCCGAGCCATCGGCAAAGGTGCCGTAAGTAACGCCCCTGTCCGCCTTCGCCGGCACCGACGCTAAACCCACCGCGCGCAACGCCTCCGCTTTCAGCATGCCCTCGCAATCGCCAGCAATCACCAGCAGATTGCGCGGGCTCGAACGCGTCACAGCCGGCGAGAACATCGACACGGCAATCGTCGCTGCGACGTCCGGCCGGGCTTGCGCCACGCGCACAATGATGTCGGACGCCATCGAATGACCAAGCACAACCAAGCGGCCATCACCCAACGTTCGGCCGAAGTCAGCAATACGAGACGTTTCCGCGACCAATGTTTGCGTCGCACCAGTCTCATCCGTGATGTTGCCCGTCAACGCACGGGGGTTGCGCCCGTGCCCGGCAAAATCAAACGTAATCGCGGTATATCCATTGCGCGCAAATGTCGTTGCAAACGGCTGCATCAATTGCTGCGAGCCGGCAAACCCATGCGCAATGACGATGACTGGTCCAGCCCGCGCGACCAGTGGCCGGTAGACAACCGCTGGCGTTCCGCCGACGACCACCCGCTCCCGCGTATGACCCGCGTCAGCGGACCGCAAAGTCCATAGCGACGCGCCGATCGCCATGATCGCCATGATCGCGGCAGCAACAAGTGCGCTTGAGCGGTTCATGCCGCACTCAACTCTTGCTCGGCGACTGCACCGGCTCAGCAATCTCTCCAACGCGCGGCAACTCATCCTCGCGCGGCGTCAGTCCATACGGGGCGACCAGCGTCCACACATGCGCCGGCACCATCGTCCGCAAGCGGCGCGGAACGTTGCGGCGCAGATGCAGAACCGTTTCCACTGCTTTCATTTCCAGACGCGCCCGCGCAAATTCCAGCCCGCGCGGCCCGATCCGTGGCATCAACCAACCCACGATCGGCCGCAGCCAGTTCGGCATTGACCGCACCGGAAGTCCGCCGGCGGCAAGTTCCACATTCGCTTTGAAACCTTTGACTGCACTCTGTCGCTTTCCAGCGCTGCCGGGCGTTGAAAGCCGAACCTCGTCTTTGATCAGACCCAGCAGCTCTTCACCACGCTCATTCCGCACTGTCAGCCACTGCTCACCTTCGCCGCCCATGTACCCGACCGTGATGTCCGCAAGCACATTGGTGTAATCAACGCACGTCCGGCAGGTCAGCGGGAAAAAGTCCGGCGGCAACTTCGAAATCGGCAACTGTAAAAACGGAATCTCCTTCACGCGCCCATCCGTGAACCGCAGCTCCACATGATAGTCAGCGCGGAATTCCAGGTACGTGATGGTGTCGGGATCGTCCGCCAGCAGCGCCAGGAATGTGTGAAAGTTCTCCGTCGTCGTGTTGTCGGAACACGGCGTGCCGATCACGTAGAGCCGCTCAAATCCAAGTTCCGCTTCCAGCGCGCGTAACGCATAAACTTGGCAGGGAATGCCGATCACCGCGAGCCGCTTATAACCGTGGTCGATCGCCGGCTGCAGCAACGCCAGCAGCGGCGCATAGCCCATGCGCATGCCCCGGCACTCCGCCATCCCTTCGGCCCGCGTCACCAGCACCGGCACCGGCCGCCAGCGGTCCTCGGGATCCGGTGCCATTGTCAATACGGCGTCAACCGCGCCCGTTTCCAGCAGCCGCTCGCCGATCCGCGTGGTAATGCCGGTCCATTGGGCGCCCGGCTGAGAATGGATCAGCGACGCGCGCAACATCTGCCGGAACGGCCCGAAAAACACTTCGTCGGGGCGCTGAGCATCGCGCGCACGTCCATGCACGCGCTTTTCCAGTCCGCTGTAATCGGGCGCGACGAATTGGCAGGCACGGCCGCAACGCTTTGCATCATCAGTCCGCGATATTCCGCAATCCGTGCAGAGCGAGCGATGAACAGGTTGATCAAGTGGTGGTGCCCAAAGCGGCGCGGCGTCCGGCGTCGTCGCGATCTGCTTGGTCATGTAAGGACATCCACCGGGTTCAAATCAACGCTGCAAGCGCGCACAAAATCAAGTTACCTGCGTTGAGCACCAGCGCAAGCCGCAGCTGCAACGCCGCTCATCCACATCTCATTCCCACACCGACCTCGACGCCTCTGCTTCACCGGCCTATAAGTGCCGCTCTTGTCCTGCGTTAGGTTCAGGCGGCGCTGCGCATTCGTTGCAAGTTCGAGCCCCGTCCCGTTGCGTTCGTGTCCGTCTGGAACGGTCGTTTTTGGGGTTCGTTATGGTTGTTGATGCTCTCGCAGCGCCCTTGCTGCGCGTTGAACTGTTTCAAGGCCTTAGGGCCACTCAGATAACCCAGATCAGCCGCGCGGCCGAGCGTATCGTCTATCGTACAGGTGACACCATCACCCGCGCAGGCGAGGACGCCGACGCCGCCATCCTCATTGTATCCGGCTCGGCTGAATGGCTCGACGGTGCCTCGTCAGAGGAAGTCGAGATCGGTTCGCTCATTGGCGAAATGGCCATGTTCATCGATCATGTCTACGGCGCAACCATCGTCGCCAAGTCTCAGGTCCGCTGCTTTAAGCTCCCGCGCGCAGCGATCCAGGCGCTGCTCCTGCATGATGCAGGCCTCGCGCAGCACCTCACCGCAAAAATAGCCAGTCGTCTGACGCGGATTGCCGATCAGTTGCGCGCCATTGACGGCACGATGGACGATCAGAACATACCTCTCCTGTCCGATGAAAACGCGCCGGCACACGCCCAGCCGCATTGAACGTCGAAGTTTAAGCTTTCAAGGCACAAAAAAGCCCAGTCTCCTCGGGGGAAAGAGACTGGGCGGGTGTGCGCTGTGCGCACGGTACCGGGAGGGAACCAGTACCGAAGGGATGATGTTCCGGTGGGGGAACCGGTTAAACAACGTCATCACCTTCCATGACTACAAAAGTAGCGACTTGTTCGCACTAGGCAAGAGCAAAGTGTCCTCGCTCACGGATTTGTTACCGATTGTATCAGTCGAAGAACAGGAACGGTTAACTCATCTGTCGCCGGAGCGAAGGAAAACAGGTCAACTCATTGTTTTTGCTGAAGCTTAAGCAATTCCGGCGAAACCGGCTTAAACAGGTCCGTAGCGATATCATCGGTCCGATTGATCTCCGAAATTTCAATCCGGGTATCGAGACCCTGGGGATCCGTTGTCACCCACTCTTTGAGCTCCAGGCCTGGCTTACGTCCCAAGAACAGCTTAATCCGCCCCACCGTGTCTGGATTTTTATCTTGCAAACTCAAGATGATAAGGTCGTCGACATCCTGCAATTCGATAACCGCCGCGTCCCGCAAGAGATCGACGTCCTTGCGCAGCAGGAGGCGGAACGGCGTCCGGTCCAACTCCCAACTGCTATCGGTATTCAAATCTAGGTCCTGGATCGACAGCATCTTGCCGTCCGAAACGATAATCATCTTGCTACCGCTGCCATAGTCAAAGCGGAACTTGCCCGGTTGTTTGATGAAGAACTTGCCACGCAGCCGCTTGCCATCAGCATTCGTCTGATTAAAAACGCCCTTCATGTGCTTGAGATCATTGAAGTACTTGCTGACCTCCTTCAGTGCGGCGGTCTGCTTCTCATCCAAAACAATCCCCGCCGCACCGGGCACTTTACTAACCGCTGTGGGGTTCCAGGACGGCGGTGTCGTGGGCACCTGTGCGCCAACAGATTGCGCCGACGCAACGCTCGGATCGAGCAGTGCAACGCCCATCAAGGCTGCAACCGCATACGTGGTCCAAGAAATCAGTGTCATCGTATCCAGTTCCCCTGCGTCGCGAGCGGCAGACGCCACCGACCGCCAGTCCCATATGCGACTCACCTTGTCGCCATGCGCGTGACGGGACAATGAGACATCATGGTGGCGGCAGCACAAAAGCCGTGGAAAAACTGGGCTTAAGTCAAGTCCCGGTTCGGTCTTCTGGATCAGTAGGGCCCGGTCCACTAAGCCGCTCCGTCAGTAGCTCCCGCTTACCAGCACCGTTGGGCGGACCAACCAGCCCATCCGTTTCCATCCGCTCGATAAGATCAGCCGCGCGATTGTATCCGATCCCCAACCGCCGCTGCAGATAACTCGTCGATGCTTTTTGGTCAGCCCGCACCAACGCCACGGCGCGGTCATAGAGGTGATCCTCATCCAGCACCTCAGCAGCTTTCTCAGCCGCCTCCAGTTCCGGCGTATCGGTGATCCCGTCAACGTAAGCCGGCGCGCCAAGCGTTCGCAGATACGTTGCAATCGTCTCGACTTCCTCGTCCGACACGAACGGCCCGTGCACGCGCATGATCTGCCCAGTCCCTGCGGCGTAGAGCATGTCGCCCTGGCCGAGCAGCTGCTCCGCGCCCTGCTCGTTCAAGATCGTCCGGCTATCAATCCGCGACGTCACCCGGAACGAGATCCGCGTCGGAAAGTTCGCTTTGATCGTACCCGTAATGATATCCACCGACGGCCGCTGCGTCGCCATGATCAGATGAATGCCTGCCGCCCGCGCCATCTGCGCCAGCCGCTGCACGGCAAACTCGATTTCCTTACCCGCCACCGCCATCAGGTCCGCGAATTCATCCACGACGATGACGATGTGCGCCATCGGCTGCAAATCGCCCTCCACCGCCGGCAACGTCGTTCCTTGACCACCATGCAGCTCGTCGCGCTTCTTCGCGTTCTTCACGCGGTTGTTATAGACTTCGATGTTACGCACCGACAGCGCCGACATCCTCTTGTAGCGGCTTTCCATCTCGCCAACGGCCCAGTTCAGCGCGGCCACCGCCTTGTTGGGATCCGTCACAACCGGCGTCAGCAGATGCGGAATGCCGTTGTAGACCGACAACTCTAGCATTTTCGGATCGATGAGGATCAAGCGGCATTCTTCCGGCGGCAGGTGATAGAGCAGCGACAAGATCATCGCGTTCACACCAACCGACTTGCCCGCACCCGTCGTGCCGGCCACCAGCAGATGCGGCATACGCGCCAGATCAGCCACCACAGGCTCGCCGCCGATACCTTTACCCAGCGCCAATGGCAGCTTCGCATCGCTTTTGCGGAACACGTCAGTTTCCAGAAGGTCGCGCAGGCCGACACTTTCACGCGTCGCATTCGGCAACTCAATGCCGATCGCATTCACGCCCGGTACGACAGCAATACGCACCGCCCGCGCACTCATTGACCGCGCGATGTCATCCGCCAATCCAATCACCCGTGAAGACTTTGTCCCGCGGGCCGGCTCAAACTCAAACAACGTCACCACCGGACCCGGCCGCACCGCCGTGATCTCACCCTTGATTCCGAAATCGCCGAGTGTTTCAAGCAGCAACCGTGACCGCTCACGCAACTTCTCTGGCGTCGTTTCAGTGCCACGTGCCGCCGTCTGCGCCACCCGCGTCAACAGATTAAGCGACGGCCGCTTGTAGTGCTGTGACAACGGCTCGTGCCGACGCAATCCCCCCGTCAACCGCTCGAAAAACCCACCCGGCGCGACCATCACACCACGCGAAGCCGAATCCGCCTGAGGGACTGGCATCACAATCTCCGGCTCACGCGCTTGCAGTGGCTCCGCATGCGCCGGCTGTGCATCGCCGATGCTCAACGTCATCGGTGCAAATCGCTCAGCAATTTTCCGGCTCTGCTGATCCGTATCTCGATCAAATTCCGGTTCCGCATGCCGATGTGTGGCCGTCGGCTGTGCGACGGCCTGCGCAGCAACCTGCGTCGGTGCGGGTTGATAGGCTTGCGGCATCGGCTGCGGTGCCGCCTGGACCCAATGCGGACGCGGCGGCTGACCGCCATAAGGCATGGGTTGCGGGATAGGCTGACCCTGGTAGCCGTGCATCGGCCCACGCGCCTGTGCCATCGAATGCGGCATCGCGCTCTGCGGCTGCCAACCATACGGCGGCTGCATCGGCGCAGATGCCATCGGCCGCGGCGCGTGCATCATGTGTTGCTGCTGAAGATACATCGGCTGCGCAATTGGCTGCGCCGCCACTGGAGCGCCCAGCTGAACAGCCTTGGCATCATCCGGCAGCGCTGCGACGCTAGCCACATCAGATTTCAACGCGAGGTCCGGCTGAGCTGCCTCCGGCCGGGCACCCGTCCGCAACCGCGAACGCCATCCATTGCCTGATGCCACCAAGCCGCGCACATCGGCATTCGTCAGGCCAAAGCTCTTCTGCAGCGCAAACAATCCAACCGCAAACCCGAAGATCCCGGCCGCAGCGCCAGCCCGTGTCGCATTGATAACAGACAGCAGGCCAACCACACGCCCATAGACGAGATCGCCTACCATCCCGCCATAGCCGTACTTCAAGGGCCAACTGGCCACGAGCGGCAACGACGACCAAGCCAAAGCCAGCCCGACAACGGCGAGCGGCGCACAAACTAGCTTAGTTTTGGAATGAGAAAGATGCCCTTCACCTAACAAGAGCATCGCCCAGTACGCAGGCGGCAGCACCGCAAAAATGCAAGCAAGGCCGAGCATCTGCACCAGCAGATCCGATACGATGGCACCCAACGGGCCCATCCAATTGCGCACACCGCCGCTCGCCGCATGCGTCAGGCTCGGGTCCGTCACCGACCACGTCAGCAAGCTGAGCGCGATGGCCGTCCAAACGATTAGCAGGATGCCGCCAATGGCACGGCGCAGCATGACGCCAAACCGCACCGGGGCCAGCGGCACCGGCGGCGCGGCTTGCGCAAGTTCACCCGGGCCGCGCAGAACCTGCGCCATGCCGGTGGGATCAGTTACGCCAGGACCATAGTAGGACATATACGCACGACTGGGTTACGCGGTGACTTGAACTAATCTCGTCAGCGCCTCCCGGATCGTGGCCGCATCGTGCACCAGCGCAACGCGGATGTAATCATGCCCTGGATTAACCCCTTGGGGATCGTCCTGGGCCAGGAAGGCACCAGGGGTCACCTTGACACCCGCTTCTTTCCATAGGGTTACCGTAGCGTTGGTTCCGCCGCCTAAATGCTTCATATTGAGCCACAAAAAGAAGCCGCCGGCCGGTTTCTGGTACCCAAACCGGCCACCCAGCACCTCATCGCAGATCGCATACTTGGCCCTATAGGCCTGTCGGATCGACGCCACGTGCTGCTCTTCGGCCCACACCGCCGCCGACGCGTGTTGCACAGGCCCCGGCATCTGTGGTGCTGTCAGGTTGCGGATTTCCGCAAACGTTTCGATGAAGTCGCCATCCCCCGCCACAAACCCCGACCGCAACCCGGGCAAGTTTGAGCGCTTCGACAACGAATTGAAAACAATGATGTTTTTGAACTTTTCCGGCGTCTTCACCGCCACCTCAAGCCCGCCGATCGGTGACTCGCCGTTGTAAATCTCCGAGTAGCACTCGTCGAAGAACAGCATGAAGTCGTACTGACGCGCCAGCGCCAGCGCCCGCGCCACATACGCCGCCGGCGCAATCGCCCCTTGCGGATTGGCCGGCGAACACAGGTAAAACGCCGCCGTCCGCTTCAGCACATCGACCTGCAACTCGAGCGCGTCCAGGTCCGGCAGGTGGCCCGTCGTCTCCGTTGCCGCCAGCAGCACGATCTCGGCGTTGGTCCCGTACCCCGCGCCCATATAAGCTTGATAAAATGGGTTCGGCATCAGGATCACCGGATTGCCGCTTGGCACGCGCTTGCGCCCCACCGCCGGCAGCGCCGCGAAAAACAACGCCTCGCGCGACCCATTCACCGGGCAGATTTCACGCATATGATCGATCTGACCCGGCATCGTGTACCGCCGCCCGATCCACTCCGCGATCGCCGCCCGTAACTCGTCCGAGCCCCTGATCTTCGGATAACTTCCGAGCGTCGCCTCGGCTTCCTTCATCTTCTCGATCACAAACCCCGGCATCTTCTCCGTCGGGTCGCCCGCCGTCATGATGATCGTTTTGGCGTTCCCCGGCGCGATCCCATCCAACAACCGATTGATCCGCGTGAACGGCGATAAAATCGCCCCATCGGCGAGCTTGTTAAGGCCGGTCGAGTGTGCGGTTGATGCAGAAGCTGCGGTCATCATCGAAGGATCCTGAAGCGGCCGAAAGACGCCAAGCTTGTAGCGCGCCAGCAGATCGTTGGGTATGGGGCCAAGTCCAGCACCCGCCCACTCACACCAGCATCACCATGCCGCCGTAGGCCGCGATCTGCCGGTCGCTCGTCACC
>JANNEU010000483.1:0-2052 GCA_031379035.1 Hyphomicrobiaceae bacterium
TCGGTAGAGCCCGACAACGATTTTGCCATGCACTGGGCGCAGGACGACGAGCGTTCAAAAAAGGCCATGCGTGACATCGTCGATGCGGTGAAGGGGGCTAAAAAGGTCATCCTCGCCACCGACCCTGATCGCGAGGGCGAGGCCATCTCCTGGCACCTCCTGGAGATGCTCGGCCAGAAAAAGGCCATCAAAGCTGGGGTGCCCGTAGAGCGTGTAACGTTCAATGCGATCACCAAGCAGGCCGTACTCGACGCCATGGCGCACCCCCGCCAGATCGACGGCCCGCTGGTCGACGCCTATCTTGCCCGTCGGGCACTCGACTATCTCGTGGGCTTCACGCTCTCGCCTGTGCTGTGGCGTAAGCTGCCCGGCACGCGTTCTGCTGGCCGGGTGCAGTCTGTCGTCCTTCGCATCGTCTGCGACCGTGAAGCCGAAATCGAGGCCTTCAAGACAGACGAATACTGGACCATCGACGCGCTGCTGAAGACGGCGAAGAACGAAGACGTGCAGGCGCGTTTGACTACGGTCGCCGGGCAGAAGCTAGAGAAGCTTTCAATTAAGGACGGCCCCTCGGCTGAGGCCATCAAGTCCGCCGTTATGGGCTGCGAGTTCAAGGTGTCCAGCGTCGACAAGAAGGCGTCCAAGCGCAACCCGTATCCACCTTTCACCACCTCCACGTTGCAGATGGATGCAGCGCGCAAACTTAATTTTTCTGGCAAGCAGACCATGGGGACCGCCCAGCGTCTCTACGAGGGTGTCGATATTGGCGGTGAAACGGTCGGGCTCATCACCTACATGCGAACCGATGGCGTGCAGATCGCGCCTGAGTCTGTGGCACAGATCCGCAACGTCATCCGCGCCGAGTTCGGCGAGAAATACACTCCTTTCGCCCGCGAGTATAAGTCCAAGGCCAAGAATGCCCAGGAAGCGCACGAGGCCATTCGCCCGACCGATCCCAAACGCACGCCCGACAGCGTCCGCAAGATGCTCGATAAGGATCAGGCAGCCCTTTACGATCTGATCTGGAAACGCACGATCGCCAGCCAGATGGCTGCCGCCGAACTGGAGCAGACAACTGCCGAGATCGACGTCAAGGGCCGCGACGGCAAAGCTTATGCCTTCCGCGCATCCGGCTCAGTTGTCGTATTCGACGGCTACCGTAAGGTTTACGAAGAGGGCCGCGACGCGCGCGTGCGTCTCGTCGAAAAAGGCAAGGACGATGCGGGGGTCGACGCCAGCGACGATGACAGCAAGCGCCTGCCGCCGCTCGCCCCTGGCGATAAGCTCACCCCGGGCCACATCGATGCTGATCAACATTTCACACAGCCGCCGCCCCGCTTCACCGAGGGCAGCATCATCAAGCGCATGGAAGATCTCGGCATCGGTCGCCCATCCACATATCAAGCAACAATCGCCGTGCTCTTGGATCGCGAGTACATTCGTACCGACAAAAAGCAACTCATTCCCGAGGATCGCGGGCGCCTGCTCACGGCATTCCTGGAAAGCTTCTTCCTGCGCTACGTGGAGTACGACTACACGGCTGAACTCGAAGAAAAGCTGGATCTGATTTCTGATGGCAAACTTAAGTGGAAGGATGTTCTCCGCGCTTTCTGGACCCAATTTATTGGCCAAGTCGACGAGATTAAGGAACTGCGCATCACGCAGGTACTCGACGCGCTCAACGATCTGCTCGGTCCGCACGTGTTCCCCGCCAAAGAAGACGGCGGCGATCCGCGGCTCTGCCCCAAGTGCGGCAAAGGCCAGCTGAGCCTCAAGATCTCGGGCAAAAACGGTGCCTTCGTTGGCTGCGGAGCTTATCCCGAGTGCAGCTATACACGGCAACTCGCCCAGACCGGCGATGCCGGTGATGCCGCCGCCATGGACGGAACGGTGCTCGGCATCGATCCCGTGACCGGCAAGGAAGTGACGTTGCGCAACGGCCGCTTCGGGCCCTACGTGCAGCTGGGTGAGGCCGAACTCGACGCCAAACTCGAAGTCAATGTCGAAGAGCAAAAGCCCAAGAAAGCCAAGGCCAAGCCCGCCAAGCCGAAG
>JANNEU010000232.1:0-3179 GCA_031379035.1 Hyphomicrobiaceae bacterium
TCCATCAGCTGCGCGAACAAAGTCTTGCCGGTGTACATGGTGACCTCCCCCGGATTGCTCCGGGAGAAGGCGCCAGGCGCACGTTCAAGTCGACACCATGCAAAAATGCCGATAAATCGTTGTGGCAATTGAACTTCCAGCAGCGAGATAGCCGCTCAACCGGACACTAGTGATGGTAGGTAATAAAAGCGGTTTGCGCGCAACGACACGGCTGCATTGGCGTTCCCCGCCAGCACATTGATCTTGCCGAGTCGGGTTGGCGTCCATATTGCGGATTGCATCTGATCCCATGCCGACGCGAGAGCTGCTTCGGCTCGAATGATCCAGCCGAGGCCCCGTGGCGATACAAGCAGGCCCAGATCGATGGCGATGTTGCGGGTCTGCCCAAGGATCTTGCGACTGAGCGCCTGATCACGGATATGCGGCCGACTGCGTCCCGCTTTAGCAGCATACTAGACGGATCAAGGCTTTGTATAGCGCCGGCAAGCCAGAGATACCGGTCTGCGGTGCTATTTTAATTAGCCAACGTCATATCTTGACTTCGGTCGCCTCCGGTGCGGCGTTCATTGCCTAGTCGAAACTGTCTGGAACGATGACCGAAGCTCACGGCGAAAACCGCAACACACGCCATGCCTCCTTGCGCTCTGCCAGCGATGCCGACGCAGCCAAGGCGCGTGCGGATTCACTCGCAAGTGCTGTCGCAGAGCCAGACTACCTCACCGCTGAAGCCGACAAGCTCGAAGGCTTCAAGCAAGCGCGCTACGCCGCTTTCCTCGCCGCGCCGAAATCTGGCATTCCAACCGCCCTCGTTGACTTGGCTGCAACGTACACAAGCGCGCTCCGGCTGCAAATGACGCTCCGGGGTTTGAGTGCTGTGCCGACGAAGTCGGTCAAAGCGCCGATGTTCAACGCCCGGCGCGTGAAGTAACTGGGCATGATCAATTTGAAATCGACCTTGTAGCTTGTGCTTTCCTTAGTAATCGGATGGGTCGTTAAGTCCGACCGACGGTTCTGCGACGCCTCCTGGAGCCCCGAAGTTTGACCGCGCCAGATGCTGCGCCGGCGAAGTCATCAAGGCCCCGCCAGGGCTTTGGGTCTTTCCATTATCCCGAGCTTGCTTGGCGTTTGAGCACCATTGCGCTCACGGCGTGAATAAGTTGTGCTGGCCGGAATGGCTTCTGCATGAAGTGCGCTCCAGGAAAATCACCCGCCAACTGCTCGCGCGAGTACCCCGACAATACGATGAACGGTAGCCCGCGCTCCGCCAATGCCGATGCGGCAGGGTTCGCGCTTACACCAGCCAGATTGGCATCGATGATGGCGGCGTCGCACCCACCGCTCTCAATCACGGCAAGTGCGTTGCTGATTTTGTGAACCACGGCGGCGATTGTGAAACCCGCATCCACGAGCATTTCCTCAAGACCAAGCGCAATAATCGGCTCGTCGTCGACGATCAGGATGCGAGCGCTGGCTGCATTATAAAATTGCATGTGATTTTGACGGGAACACCCATCCCTTTTCAAATGTCTCAGCAACGGGCGCACTCAATGACCAGGAAATTCCACTCTCCTCGTATTCAATTGCAGCTGTGCCGCCGACGGCGGCCTCCACCATGCGTCCAATTACCATTTGGCCAAACCCCTTCCGTTTTGGCGCCACGACACCTGGGCCTCCAGTCTCCAGCCACGAGATAAAAAATATGGGCCTGACGGCCATTGCGATATGCCACCAAATCCGCACCTGCCCCACGCCATTCGAGAGGGCACCATACTTTCCAGCGTTAGTGGCCAGCTCATGCAGTGCCATGCCGATGCCTTGAGCGGCAGACGGCGTCAATCTTGCGGGCCCGCCGTCAAGATGCACGCGCGTGCCGACCAAGTCCCGGAAATGGGCAAGCTGAGATGTAACGAGGTCTGCCAATTCGACCCCCTCCCACTTATTTTGCACCAGAAGATCATGGCTGGCCGCAAGCCCGCTTATGCGCTCTGAAAGCCGCTCAACAAAGGTCGTTGGGTCATCATGCTTGGCTGTCTGCTGGGCGACCGCCTGCACCACAGCGAGCAAGTTCTTGGCGCGATGATTGACCTCGCCCATGAGCAGTTGGGTCTTCTCCTCAGCGCGCTTCCGCTCGGAAATGTCGAGGTTGGTGGCGAAGGCTCGCAGTGGCCTTCCATTGGCTTCGTATTCGACAGACCAGATCGTCTCGATGTAGCGTTCGATATGATCATCGCCATGAACACGATAATCAATCTTGCCTCTGGGCTCGCGGCCACTGAGGAAGTTCTGCAGCGCTGCCGCGACCCGCAACCGGTCGCGGGTATCAACATGGTCGAGCAGCAGTTGCGGTCCCCGTGCTCCAAGCAAAGCTTCTTCGCGGTGTGCCGCATACCCCATAACTGTGTCAAAGTTTTCAGGTGTCTGCAAATTTGCTTCTTCCAAGTCAACCGCAACATAAGTCAGCCCTGCGGCGTCGGCGGCGTGGCTGAGGCGTGCCTGGCTGTCACGAAGGCGGGCATTGATCCGTTTTCTCTCAGTTATGTCCCGGGAAGCTGCAAATATGCGGTGCGTTTGTCCGCGATGGTCAAGAATAGGACTGACTAAGACATCCCACCATTTGAATGTGCCCTTGGTCGTGGTGTCAAATGCCTCAAAGCGGACCGAAGCACCGTTTCGCGCAGCGGTAATTGAGTTTAACACAGTCATTTTGTTGTCCGCGGACCAGAGTGCACTCCATTCCGTACCAACCAAGTGGCTGAAATCACCCACTTCCAACAACTCACAGCCCTTGGCATTCATGTATTCAAGCCGACCCGAGGTATCGATTATTTTCAGACAGTCGGGGCTTGCTTCAAGCACACTGCGATACAACGCCTCGCTTTCGCGCAGCCTATCGTGAGCGGCCGCGCGATCGGTGATGTCTCGAATGACGGTGAACACGCCGGCCGCTTGCCCAGCAATCGCTCGTAAAACCGTGACGCTCGACTCGACCCGAAGTTCTCGGCCGTCGTTTCTGATGTGAACGCTTTCACCGCGCCACTCGCCGCGCTCGCGTAGGGCCGCCGTAGCGGTTGCCTCGTCTCCCGGGCTGGCCCACTTGGATCGATAAACATTGGAAAGGAGTTTACCAAGAACTCCGGTGACGCCGACATCGTATTGACGCTCCGCGGCAGCATTCATAT
>JANNEU010000254.1:0-13192 GCA_031379035.1 Hyphomicrobiaceae bacterium
CCCTTACATCATGCCGTCCATGCCGCCCATGCCACCCATTCCGCCCATGCCGCCGCCGCCATGGCCGCCGCCTGCACCGCGCTTCGGTGCTTCAGCGATGCCGGCTTCGGTGGTGATCATGAGGGACGCGATGGAGGCTGCGTCCTGGAGTGCGGTGCGCACGACCTTAGCGGGGTCGATGATGCCCTTTTCGATCATGTCGCCATACTCGTCGTTCTGGGCGTCGTAGCCGTAGGTCGCCGACTTGGCTTCCGAGACCTTACCAACCACGATCGAGCCTTCCATGCCGGCGTTTTCGGCGATCTGGCGGATCGGTGCCTGGAGCGCCCGGCGGACGATCTGGATGCCGGCTTCCTGGTCGTCGTTGTCACCCTTGACGGTGATGGCGAGCGAAGCTTTCAGCAGGCAGACGCCGCCGCCAGCCACAACGCCTTCTTCGACCGCTGCGCGGGTCGCATTGAGCGCGTCGTCGACGCGGTCCTTGCGTTCCTTGACTTCGATCTCGGTGGCGCCACCGACCTTGATGACGGCCACGCCGCCTGCAAGCTTGGCGAGACGCTCCTGGAGCTTCTCTTTGTCGTAGTCCGACGTGGTTTCTTCGATCTGCTGTTTGATCTGGTTGATGCGGGCTTCGATTTCTTTCTTCTTGCCCGAACCGTCGACGATGGTGGTGTTCTCTTTTTCAACGCGCACGCGCTTGGCTTTGCCGAGCATGTCGAGCGTGACGTTCTCGAGCTTGATGCCGAGGTCTTCCGAGATCATCTGGCCATGCGTCAGCACAGCGATGTCTTCCAGCATGGCCTTGCGGCGATCACCGAAGCCCGGTGCCTTGACGGCTGCGATCTTGAGGCCGCCGCGCAGCTTGTTGACGACGAGGGTCGCCAGCGCTTCGCCTTCGACTTCTTCAGCAATGATGAGGAGCGGCTTGCCGGTCTGGACGACCTGCTCGAGCACTGGCAGCAGCGGCTGCAGCGACGACAGCTTCTTCTCGTGGATGAGAATGTAGCAATCTTCGAGTTCGGCGATCATCTTCTCGGCGTTGGTGATGAAGTAGGGCGACAGGTAGCCGCGGTCGAACTGCATGCCTTCGACGACATCGAGTTCGATCTGCTCGGCGCTCTTGCCTTCTTCAACGGTGATGACACCCTCGTTGCCGACCTTCTGCATGGCTTCGGCAATCTTCTCGCCGATGACTTCTTCGCCGTTCGCAGAAATGGTGCCGACCTGGGCGATTTCCGCCGAGTTCTTGACCTTCTTGGAACCCTTCTTGATGTGCTCAACGGCCTGGATGACAGCCTTGTCGATGCCGCGCTTCAGATCCATCGGGTTCATGCCGGCAGCCACCGACTTGAGGCCTTCACGGACGATCGCCTGGGCGAGCACGGTTGCGGTCGTGGTGCCGTCGCCGGCCACGTCGTTGGTCTTCTGGGCAACTTCACGCACCATCTGCGCGCCCATGTTCTCGAACTTGTCTTCGAGTTCGATTTCCTTGGCGACGGTGACGCCGTCCTTGGTGGTGCGGGGGGCGCCGAAGCTCTTCTCGATGATGACGTTACGGCCTTTGGGACCGAGCGTCACCTTGACGGCGTTGGCGAGGATGTCGACGCCGCGCAGCATGCGCTCGCGAACGTCGGCGGCAAATTTTACGTCTTTTGCTGACATGTGGGGTGGGCTCCGTTGGGAATTGAAAACAGGAATGGGGCAGTCGGCAGTCGGCAATTGGCAGTCGTTGCGTTCGAGCGGCTTGCCGGTCCTTAGACCGATTGCCTATTCCCGATTGCCGACCGCCGTCACCTTCACTTATCCAACACGCCCATGATGTCGCTTTCTTTCATGATCAGCAGCTCTTTGCCGTCGATCTTGACTTCGGTGCCGCTCCACTTGCCGAAAAGGATCTTGTCGCCCTTCTTAACGTCGAGCGGAACGAGCTTGCCGGCTTCGTCGCGGCCACCGGGGCCGACGGCGACGATTTCGCCCTGCTGCGGCTTCTCGCCAGCTGTGTCGGGAATGATGATGCCGCCAGCGGACTTGGTCTCGGCGTCGGCGCGCTTGACGACCACTCGGTCATGGAGAGGGCGGAATTTCATGCGGGTTTTTCTCCGGAAATCGGGCCGGATCAACCGGCCGTCAACGAAATGGATGGTGAGCACGCCGCGTTGGCTCAACCGTTATGTCGGCGGACCCAGCGTGTTGGCACTCGACAATTGCAAGTGCTAACGTGCCGCCGGGATTTAGGTCGCCGACTTGGGTCTGTCAAGCATCAGGCCCGCAAATTTCTGAATAATTATTGATTTTCAAATTATTAAGGATTGCACGCCAGTGCGCGCTGCACGGCCTTGGGGAAGCCCGGGTGTTGCATGTATGGGGGAAAATATCCAGAACTTCGCGTAAAAGCTGTGGCGCTTCTGGGTTTCAGGCCGCTTCGAGCAGCGTATCGACTTCGCGGACCAGGTCTTTCAAGTGGAACGGCTTAGACAGTACGCGAGCATCTTTCGGGGTCTCGACGCCATTATTGAGTGTGACGGCTGCGAAGCCGGTGATGAACATGATCTTGAGGGAGGGGTCGATCTCGCCGGCGCGGCGGGCGAGTTCGATGCCATCCATCAGCGGCATGACGATATCAGTCAGCAGCAACGTAAACGGCTCTTGCTGAAGGCGGTCGAGGGCGTCCTTGCCGTTGTCGAAGGCCAGAACGTCATAGCCGGCCCGCTCAAGTGCGCGCTCCAGAAATCCACGCATGCTGTCGTCGTCCTCTGCCAACAAGATACGCTTGGCGGGCAGTTCGGAGGGGATTGCGGTCATCGGGTCAGCTTCGGCTTTCGGCGCGGCGCGGGTCGGCGAGCGCTGGGCTGGGGACGGGCAGGTGGCATCAATTCAGATGGCGATCATGCGTTAGTTCAGGCATCAGTTCAGGCATCAGTTCAGGCATCAGATCAGGCTGGAGTTTAGACTAGAGTTCAGGCTGGCGACCGCAGCACAAGGGTCGGCCACATGCAACGTGTACCCACTCAGCGCACCCTACTTGACTGCGGCTCATGGCGCGTAAATGTGCCGCTGGTATGGTAAACGGCGAATGAATTTTTGGTGATTGTCGCGAATTCATCCGTTCGTCGTCATCGTCAGACGGCTTGGACGTCGGCTATAGACGGTTCGGGTGGATGACGAGCGGCAATCAGCTTTGCCGGACGTCAGGTTTCAGGGGGCTTTGCGGTACATGCGTCCAATTGCGTTGTCAGACGAGATCGCCGTTGGCGAGGTGCCGCAAGCGGCGGAGATCGTGATCCTGTCGCAGGCTGGTTTTCGCGCCCTTCTCAACGTGCAGCCGGATGGCGAAGTTGCGCGGTTTGCTGATGGCGCGGTGACTAAGGTCGCGGTCGAAGCGCTGGGCATGGCCTATGCGCATGTGCCGCTCGAGAGCCGCTTGCCACCGGAGGACCAAATCAACCGTTTTGCCGAAGCATTCGCGCGACTTCCAAGGCCGGTGTATGCCTATTGCTATTCGGGCGGACGGGCGGCTGCGGCCTGGGCCCTGGCGGTGGCACCGAAAACACCGCCGCCGCAGATTGTGATGGCCTTAGAGGCTGCCGGCTATGATGCTGGTGCGCTGCGGGGGGCCCTGGAACGGCGGCATGTGGGATTGCCAGCGTTTGAAATCACGGCCCCGGCCGTGGCGGCGCCCATTCCGCATGCTACGACCGAGCCGGCGTTGCCCGTGTTGCCGCTGCCACAGGTCGCAATAGCGCAGCCGATGATCATCGTGATGCCGCGGCCGGCGTCGGACGGCGGTTTTTCAATGCCTGGTTGATCGACCCGGGTGAGCGGGATGATCGGCAGCGTTGCGCTATCGTAGCCTTGAATGCAGCGGCTGTTCCGCGTTCTATTGATGCGCAAGCCGCCGTCCTCAAAGCATTGTTCCCGCCCTCGTGTCTCCGCTTCCCTCTTTGACCCCAGACGACGAGGCCCGGCGCACGGCGCGACGGTTGTGGGCGGCTGTCATAGGGCTTGGGCTGACGCAGCTGATCGGCTGGGGCGCGACGTTTACGGCGCTGGGTATTCTTGGCGTGCCGATCGGGCGCGAGCTGGGGTTGCCGCGCGAAGCGGTGTTCGGCGGCATTAGTGTCATGCTGCTGATCAGCGCGGTGCTCGCGCCCAGCATTGGGCGGCGTATCGACCGGGACGGCGCGCGCTCCGTCATGGTGCCGGGCACGCTGGTGGGTGCCTTCGCGTTGCTGGTCATCGCCTGCGCGCATGGGCCCATTTTGTTTTGGTCGGGCTGGGGCATTTTCGGCGTTGCGGTGGCGATGATGATGAACAACGCGGCGGTGCCGGCGCTGGTTGATATTGCTGGCAATGACTCGCGCCGCGCCGTCAGCGCGTTCACAATAATCACCGGTCTGACAGGTGCTGTCTTCTTGCCGCTCACCGCATGGCTGGAGCAGCGCTATGGCTGGCGCGTTACGTTGCTGGTTTTCAGTCTGATGTTTCTCGTTGTCTGCCTGCCGATCCACTTGGCGGTCCTGCCGGAGCGGCGGCTGGCACGCGCGCAGTCGGGCACCGGCCAAAATCCGTTGTCGTGGGACGGCGAACTCTCGGCCGGCGCGCGCCGCCTTGGATTCTGGCTGGTGGCGTTGTGGATGGCATTGCAGGGCTTCGTCGTCTGGGGCTTCAACATTCAGGTGATCGACATTCTGCAGGGGATGGGGCTCAGCTACGCTGACGCGATCTTCATCTGGACGTTTGCTGGCCCGGCGCAGGCGCTGGTGCGCGTCGGTGATCTGGTGAGTGGTGGGCGCACTGCCGTGATGACGCTGGCGGTCGTCTCAGCGGCGGCCATGCCGCTTGGATTTGTGGTGTTGTGGATTGCCGGCTTGTCGCTGCCGGTGGCGGCCGTGCTGGCGGTGGCGTCCGGCGCGGGGCAGGGCCTGCATGCAGTGGCGCGCAATATGGTGCCGCTGAAGTTGTTTGGCATGAAGACGTTCGGTGCCACGATGGGGCAGTTGTCGCTGCCGCTGAACATCTGCAACGCCATGGCGCCGCTGATTTATGCGCTGCTGATCTCGCGGGTGAGCGCGCATGCCGCGCTGGCAATCACAGCAGCGGCAGCGTTTTTGTCACTGGCCGCTGTGATCGCGTTGAGCCGGATTGCGCGGCGGGATGCGCAATAACGGTTGCGTCCGTCTCGTTACACTTTCACGGCATGCCGTTCGGCTGGTGCCCAGGCTTTGAGGCCGGCGCGGCGGTATTGGGGCGGCAGCGTGAGTTCAGCACCGAGCGTGTAGGCGGCGTGCCAGCCCCAGTGCGGATCGTCGAGGAAAGCGCGGGCGATGGCGATCATATCGGCCTTGCCTTCGACGAGAATACCTTCGGCTTGGCGCGCATCCGTGATCATGCCGACGGCCATGGTGGGTAGACCGCTTTCGCGCTTGATGCGTTCGGCGTGCGGCACCTGGTAGCCGGGGCCGACGGGAATGCGCGCGCTTGGATCGATGCCGCCGGTTGAGACGTGGATGAAGTCGCAGCCGTGCTTCTTGAGTTCTTGCGCGAAGATCACGACCTCGTCGAGCGTCAGCCCGCCATCGATCCAGTCGGTGGCTGAAACGCGGATGCCGAGCGGCTTGCCGGCGGGCCAGACGGCGCGGCAGGCGTCGAACACTTCGAGCGGATAGCGCATCCGGTTGGCGAGCGTGCCACCGTAGTGATCGGTGCGTTTATTGGACAGCGGCGAAAGGAATTCGTGCAGCAGATAGCCGTGCGCTCCGTGTAACTCGACGAGATCGAAGCCAAGCCGATCCGAGCGTTTGGTGGCGTCAACGAAGGCGTTGCGTGTTGTCGTCAGATCGTCCGTGGTCATGGCGTGCGGCACAGGGTGGCCGGGCATGGCGACGGCGGAGGGGCCCATGGTTGGCCATTGGTCTGACTCCAGCGGGTCCTGCATGGTCTTGCCTTCCCAGGGGCGCTTGGACGACGCCTTACGACCGGCGTGACCGAGCTGGATGCCGAGCTTGGCTGATCCATAGAAGCGGCAGGCATCGACGACGGCGCGCAATGCGGTTTCGTTGGCGTCTGAATAGAGCCCGAGGCAGCCGTGTGTTATCCGGCCCGCACGCTGAACGGCGGTGGCTTCGACGATCAGCAGGCTCGCGCCGGAGTTGGCAAGCGTGCCGAGATGCATCGTGTGCCACGCCGTCGCCGAGCCGTCTTCCGCTGAGTATTGGCACATGGGTGCGACAACGAGGCGGTTCGTCAGTTCGAGGTTGCCAAGGCGGATGGGGGAGAAGAGGCGAGGTGTCATTGAGCGCGTATCCATGGGTGCGAGCAGCATCGGCGTATAGCGCAGGGGGGATGCTGCACTCAAGGTGGGGTTGGGCATGGCGGATGTGCAGTGGGGCGCACTTGGCCTGGCCGGCTGGTGCTGCCTTGGCTCTCCACGCTCATCGCGCACCGGATATCACGTTCTGGCTCTCACTTTCTTGACTTGCGACCGACGCATTCAGAGGATGAGCGGCCGTGAAGGATGCGCATTTCGGGGCAGTTGAAACGACGAAGTTGACCCCAACCGACTCAGTGGCGTGTTGGCTGTGCACGGACGGTCGGCCCAAGGAAGCGGACAAAACCGTTGGCGTCGCGCCCACCTTTCGTGGAGGAAGGCGAAGGCGTACCCCCGGTGAACTTTGGAGCGGCCGCCGGTATGTAGTGTCGCGATTCTCAAGACGGAGCCGGCAGCTTTCGAACGGAAATCATCGTCGGACCTGAGCCGGCGTGAGTGCCGCAGGTTGCGCTTTGCTTTGCGGGCCATTGCCGTTGATTGCCGCCGCAGCGCTTTACCAAGATCGAACCTCTCGATAGATTCGCTCATTGCAGACGGTATGATTAATCGGTCAAAGCAACCGAATAGAGGGTGACATGCGCCTTCAAGCAAGATTGATGGCCATCGCAGCGTTGCTCGCCACAGACAGCATGCGAGCGCCGCTCTTCGCTCAAGACAAAGGCGCGCTGCGCGAGGCTTATTGCGCATTCCGTACCACTCCAGCACAGCGCGAGATCTGTCTGGAAAAGGGATTGACGCGCCTGGATGCGGCGCTCAACGACGTTTACGCCGAACTCCGCCAGAAGATGACCGCACGACAGTTCACCCCGGTGCGTGACGAGCAGCGCACATGGCTCGCCGACCGTGATCGCTGCAAGGCCGACACTGCATGCCTGCGGACCAAGTATCAGGATCGAACGGCGCAACTCGAGCAATACTTGGAGAATGTTTCGTTCTCCAAGATGAGCCACACGGAGATTGCGTGCGGCAAAGGTAATGTCTCGCCGAAGGGTGGCTGCGTGCGGGAGCCCAAAGGGCGCGATCCCCTGGCGAACCGCATGGTGTGGAGAATGCAGGAGACGGGGCGCGGCAATGCCGGTGGCGTCAGGCTCGACTTCTCGGTGCCCGAGACGGATGCCATTGCCTTCTCCGCGGTGTGCAATGCCGGGTCGTACTCGGCGGATCTCGAGTTCGGCTACCCGACGCGTGGTCTGCGCGAAGGTGAGAAGGTCGCCTTGAACCTCGACTTGGGCAGCTATCAGGCGAGCGAACCGGGTGTCGTGTTCGGAACGAACCGGCAAGAAGGCGTCTCCGGCATCAAGGTCACCCTCGTCATGGACGACGCGTTCTGGCCCGGCATGTTGAACGGATCATCGCTGAGCTATCGTCGGCGCAACGAAGCACCCGTACGGCTCGACCTCAAAGGTTCGGCCGGCGAAGTGAAGAGCTTCGTTGCAGCGTGCCAGGCACTGTCAGCGAACCGCCCGTCCGCGGTTCCTGTTGCAGGTGGACAGCTGAGATGCAAGGCGCTCGGCAAAGTGCAGTCGATCGATGACATCAGGCCAACGGCGCGCAACATCACGTTCGTCAACCGGACACGGATGTATCGCGGGGTCATGTGGCTCGATCAGAATGGCCGTCCCGTCGACAAGGGAAATCTGGCGGCCGGTCAGCGCATGACGGTGTCGACCTTCCGCAACCACGTTTGGATGTTCACCGACGGCCCCGGCAATTGCACCGAGATGTATCTCGTCAAGGCGGGTGAAACCACATTCGAGATCAAGAAGCCGAATCCTGTCGGAGTCGGGGACTGACGGGCGTGCGACGCTGGCGGCTATGCGGGCTTAAATGCCAAAAAGGCGCTCCTTCCCTTCCATTCGCTGCAAGACAAAGTTGAAACGAACGAAAGACCGCAATCAGATCATCACCATTTCCAACCGAAGAGTTTTCCCATGCGTTCTCGTGCGTTGATATCCTGGGTGACCGCCCTCCTTGTGGCCGCTCCGCAGCCAGCCGTCGCCTTCGGCACCTTCAGCTATGCAGGACAAAATCGCGAGCACGAGAAGATCACCCGGCGTGCGCTGGCCGGTTTCGGCCTCGGCACACAAAGCGTGAATGAGATTGCGGGATCTGGGAAAACGAACCGGCGATTTGGCACCTTTGGTGGTGCCGGCATTCCCGACAATGTCGTTCGGGGTCTGTTTGAAAAACTGGAGTTTCATTGCGACGGCGGCGACACGTTGCCTCTCGCGGCATTTCCCAACTACCCGCAAGATGCGCAGAGCGCCCGGAAAAAACTCGAGAACTGCAAATCAGTGATGTTCAGCAATCTGAACGCTGCGGTCAAGGCCGCCGATGCGTTGGTCGATGCTCGCAACAGGCCAATCGAAGCGGAGATTCCAACGCACTTCCCCTGCAATTTCCTGACCGGGGACCACGGGCGGGCGAAGTGCCGCGTATTCGATTTCCTCGGGCTCGCATTCCACGCGGCGCAGGACTTCTATTCGCATTCGAACTGGGTCGACGTGCCGGTGCCACCGCCGGCCGTGATCAATGGCGAAAATCCGCCTGGTCTCGGACAGCGCGGTCGCGCCCCCTGGCTCGACCCGAGAAAACCAAATGAGCCATTTCCAGTGGGCCTGATATCGGACTGTTTCGATGGCATTCGCGAGGAGCTGTACTGCGAGTATGACGACGGCAAAAAGCGTGTGAAGCACATGTTTTTGAACAAGGACCTCGGTGAACTCGACGATGGCAATGGCCCACCGGGGAAGGGCAGAACGTTACGTGGCCGGATCAACGACAACTTCAAGCATGCGGTCAATGCGGCAATCGAAGATACACGCGACAAGTGGGCTTATTTCGAGGAACAGGTGTTGGCGACGTACGGCGCCGCACGCGGCAACATGATCAACTGCGTCATGCGCAAGGACGATCCTGCCGAGTGCCCGGTCGTGGTGGCACGTCTGGCCACATACGCCATCGCCCATGCCGACCCAAAACTACTGCTGACGAGCCCGCGTCTCAGCGGCGACAGCGTCATCGAGGCCCAGCAACTGCTTCGCAGGCACAGCCGGCAGATCGTGGTCGATGGTGTCTACGGCCGAGGAACCGTTGCCGCCGTGCGGCAGTTCCAGGCGGCAAAAGGGCTGCCCCCCGATGGCCGCATCGGTCCCCTGACCTGGGCCGCACTCCGATCCTAGCTGAGTGTCGTGGCCGACCTCGTTGCTACAGCTTGTTCGCGGTGCAGACGTCGAAAACACGCTGCTCGCTGCATCTGACGCCCTCGTCCCCCTTCCCAGTGAGCAGAAGTTGTTGGCGCCATCGACGAAGAGGCGCGCGGCTTGCTGCGACTTTGTCGCAAAACGCGTGGCGCTCACCGGGCCGTCGTAGACATATTTCACGTCCACGATGTCGGTCGGGTCGTGCATCAATTTTTGTAGTCCGCAGCCCCTCCGATAGCGACCGCACCAGCGGCGCGTTTCGGCACTCCGGCGATGCACCCTTCTGGTCCATGGCTGACAATTCGCGGGCGGGCTGAGCTTCGACGCAAACGATTGTGAAGCGGGCGTGCGGCGCAGTCTTGTAACGCCTACTTCCTCATCAACCGCTTGAAGAACCCCTTTTTCTTCTCGGACTTTTCTGCGTCGTCGCCGTGGTCTTCGGGGCCAACGAGGTCGCCGAAGGTTTTGAAGAATTCGCCGGCGAGTTTCTTGGCGGTCTGGTCGATGAGGCGGCCGCCGAGCTGGGCGATCTTGCCGCCAACGTCGGCTTTGACGGTGTAGGTGAGCAGGGTGTGGTCCGGGCCATCGTCGGCGAGAACGACTTTGGCGGAACCCTTAGCAAAGCCCGCGACGCCGCCTGAGCCCTGGCCGGAGATCACGTAGCTGGTCGGCGGCTCGATTTCGGTGAGGGTGACGTTGCCGGTGAAGTTGGCCTTGACCGGGCCGACCGAGAGCGTCGCCGCAGCCTTCATCTCGGTGTCGGAGGTTTTTTCGAGCGCCGTGCAGCCGGGGATGCAGGCACGCAGCACGTCGGCATCGTTAAGGGCAGCCCACACGGTCGCGCGGGGCGCGGCGATGCGTTGTTCACCGGACATGTCCATGGGGCGGGCTCCGTTGTGCGTCGTTTTTCAAGCTGGCTTTGGCGGGGTTGTCGCATGCGGCCATGCGGCGGCGCAACGGCCGCTTTTCGACGGCAGAAGCCCAGGAAACGGGGGCGATTGCGGTTAATGCAATCCTGGCGGCAAATTTGCGATTTGGCGAGCTTTTGCGTGTTTTGGCACCCACCCTAGCCAGTGCCTTGGTAAACGACGTGTACGGTCATCCTGGTGCGATTCAGGGGCCTTCTGTGAGGGTTGGGAGGAGAGCTTTGGCAAGGTTGGAGCGAGGCCGTTCGTTCAGAACCGGCCTCACTCATGTTCCCGGCTATTTGCCACCTGTCGCCCGGCCCGCTAGAAGCCCCCCATGTCCAAATCGCCCGTTGCTGCCCGCGCCTCCGTCCCCGCTCGTCCCGCCCCTAAAGTCCGCCGCAAGGCGACGAAAGGCGGCACGAAACTGGGTGCTGCGCCGCGCATTGGTCTGGTCTCGCTCGGCTGCCCGAAGGCGCTGGTCGACAGCGAGCGCATCGTCACGCAGCTCCGCTCGGAGGGCTATGAGCTGTCCGCAGACTATGCCGGTGCCGATGTTGTCATCGTCAACACGTGCGGCTTTCTGGATTCTGCGAAGGCTGAAAGCCTCGAGGCCATCGGCGAGGCTGTGGCAAAGAATGGCCGTGTGATCGTCACCGGCTGTCTCGGCGTCGAGAAGGAGCGTATTCTCAAAGCTCACCCAGCCGTGCTCGCGGTCACCGGTCCGCACCAGTACGAGGCTGTCGTCTCCGCTGTGCATGATGCGGTGCCACCACTGCACGACCCGTACGTTGATCTCGTGCCCGATGCCGGCCTGCGCCTCACGCCGCGCCACTATGCTTATTTGAAGATTTCGGAAGGCTGTAACAACCGGTGTTCGTTCTGCATTATTCCAAGCATTCGCGGCGATCTTGCCAGCCGGCCTGCCAACCAAGTGATCGCCGAAGCTGAGCGGCTGGTGCGCGCGGGCGTGAAAGAACTGCTGGTCATCAGCCAGGACACCAGCGCCTACGGTCTCGACATCAAGTATGCGACGAGCCCTTGGAAGGGCCGCGACATCAAAGCGAAGTTTTATGATCTCGCTGCCGAACTCGGCAATCTCGGTGCTTGGGTCCGCATGCACTATGTGTACCCGTACCCGCATGTCGATGACGTTATTCCCTTGATGGCTGAGGGCAAAATTCTACCCTATCTCGATATCCCTTTTCAGCACGCCTCGCCGCGCATTCTCAAAGCCATGAAACGCCCTGCGTCGAACGACAAAGTGCTGAAGCGCATCGCGCATTGGCGCAGCATCTGTCCCGATCTCGCGTTGCGCTCGACGTTTATCGTTGGGTTCCCTGGCGAAACCGAAGATGATTTCCAGCAGTTGCTCGACTTCGTCGGCGAAGCTAAAATCGCGCGCGTCGGCTGCTTCAAATATGAGCCGGTTGCCGGTGCCACGGCCAATGCCATTGAGGGTCATGTGCCCGACGACATTAAAGAAGATCGTTGGCATCGTTTCATGGCGGCGCAGCAGACAGTCTCGACCGAGATCATGGCTGCGCGCGTTGGCTGTGATATTGAAATCCTGATTGATGAGGTCGACGAGGACGGCGCGATTGGCCGTTCGCAATGGGATGCGCCAGAGATCGACGGCAGCGTCTTTCTGGAAGATGCGACCGGCCTGGCACCCGGGGACCTGATCAAAGTCAAAGTCGTCCATGCCGACGAATACGATGTCTGGGCGGAGCGGCTTTAAAACGGCCAGTGGCGCGTCTGTGGCGCGTCTTGCCAAGCCCACTATTCCCCTGTATCAGCCCGGTTCGGTAGGGCCTGTAGCTCAGTGGTAGAGCGCCTCACTTTTAATGAGGATGTCGATGGTTCGAACCCATCCGGGCTCACCAATTTTCAAATAAAGCCACAGCGATAGCTTCTCGGGTGGCTTTGGGCTTCCCTTACTTCGATCCACCGATGCCGGGCCACATGCGGCGGAGCACGCCATCGCGGCGGATGAGCTGGTGGAAGGCTGCTGCACCGAGGTGGGCGGCGACCAGCAGCGCGATAAGAAATGCGCCAATCCCATGCAGCTTGAACACAGTCTCCGACAACGCCTGATTAACAGGCGCGATGGGTGGCAGGCTGAAAAGGCCGAAGATGTCGCGCGCGCCATAGAGCGAAACGCCCAACCAACCGCCGAGCGGCACCAAAAGCAGCAGCAGATACAGCGACCAGTGGGTCGCATGGCTGGCGGCGATCTGCCACTTTTCAAGTCCCGGCTCGGTCGCCGGCGCGCCATTTTTGATGCGGTAGTAGAGCCGTGATGCGACGAGCCACAGGATGACAAATCCGACCAACTTGTGTGCCGAGTACATGGCATTGGTCGTGCCGTCGAAGATTTTGAGCGTATTGCCGCGATAGGTCATTGCGAAGCCGAGTGGCAGCATGAACAGCACCAGCCCGGCGGTCCACCAATGGAACTTGCGCGCAGTCAGACTGTAGACGAGCGGTGCTGTTTTTGACGGACGTTCTGTCGCTTTGTTGGCCATCGTCTCGGTCTCCATCGCGTGACTGATTCGCTACCCTCGAAGATCACAGTCGAACAGAACATCGCCATCAGCAAGTGGGAACACCCGCGCCGTGGGTCTGAGTGCTTCCGAAAGCCGGTCGATGGGCTTCAACGACAGGCCTGACTTGCCGGAGCCGAGGATCACGGGCGCCACCAGCACATGCAGGCGGTCGACCGCGCCAGCATTGATAAACTCAGAGACAGTCCA
>JANNEU010000085.1:0-2020 GCA_031379035.1 Hyphomicrobiaceae bacterium
GCAAACCGCGACAGGTCGAAGCTGCCGAGGAAATCGGCCATGCCGCCATTGAAGTCGCTGCGCTGAATGTGGGTGATGCCCAGCTCTTCGGCGCGCAGCAGCGTGATCACCCAGCCAGCCGCAAACGCCGACGCCGGGTCCTGGGCGATGATGGTGTCGATGACATCCTTGTTGGCGAGATAGCGGCCGTAGTCCTGCGCGATCTGGATTTCCGCGCCGAGCTGTTCGATGGTCGTTGCATGGGTATCGGCGAGCGCGCGACGGATATACAGATCGCCGCCGGTGATCTGCGTGTTCTTGACCGCGCCGAGCACGGCCTGGGTGACAATGGCCGATGAGTTTTGAATGACGCTGGTGTACGACAGCAGTTGTTCCTCCGCTGCCGCAGCGCCCGGAGCCGCCTCGGCAAGGGTCGCGCGCGTGACCGTGACCCCGGCGGTGTTGTGGTCATCGTAGGTCGCATTGCTGAACAAGAGCGTGACCGCCCCGCGCGCGCTGACGGTGCCGCCGGTGGCGGCGATGATCTGGTTGATCACGCTCGCCGCGTTCTGCGCCATGGCGACGGCGGGATCGCCGAAGTCGCGGTCGTCGGACCGGTTGGCCGTGTTGGCGAACAATCCCGTCGCCGCGACGAGGGTCACATCGGAATTCCCATAGCCCTCGTCGCCGCCGCCAAACAGGTTGCCGATCAGCGTGCCCAGCACCGTCCCGATCAGCGCGCCGATGCCGGGGATCGCTATTGCTAGGCCGATGTTCAGCAAAGTAGCGACGCCGAAACTGCCAATGGCAATTGCCGAGCCGATGCTGGTTCCCAGGGCTGTGAACGCAGCGGTTCCGCCGTAGGCTGCAATCGCCGCGATCGAGCCGAGCGATCCGCCAATCGACCCGGAAATCGCCGCTGCCTGCGTATTCGGCGTGACGATCTGGTGGGCAAGGTAACTGCCGAGAAACGAGCCGATGCCCGTGGTGACGCTGCCGGAGAGGCCGCTGAAGATGTTGGCCCCCACCGCGCCATTCGCGACGTTGGTCAGCACGGTGTTGGTGACGCTGCCGGTGACCGAACGCAGCAGTCCCGCACCCACGCCGTTACCCAGATGCAAAGCGTCAGCAAGCTCGCCGGTCAGGAACCCCGACAGCGCGCCGATGGATTGGGACTGCAGCGCGGTCTTGAGGTTCGAACTGAAATTGCCAAGCGCGTCGAACGCGCCCTGCTCCAGGCCGGAATTGGCCGTGCTCGTGTCGTCGAAATAATGGCCGATGCCGCCGCCCAGCGTCGACAGCACCGCCGAAAGCCCCGCCCCCGCGCCGATCTGCGCAAAGATATTGTCCCCGCCAATCGCCTGCCCCAACGACGACCCAAATATCGACCCAATCTGCGATCCGGTGATCTCAGACGAGTGGTCAAAGGCGCGCTGGACGGTCGTGGTCCAGGTGCCGGCAGGTTGACCAGCCATTGTAGTCGGTCGCGTCGTCGTAACGACAGCGCGAGATTCAAGCACTGTCGATTCCGACTCAACAGCACCACTAGCGTCTCGCCGCACAGCCTCCATTGGCAGAGCGAGAGAAAAGCTAGAATCGAAACTCAGCTCTGTGGTTCCGCCTTCGGTCGTCGGCATTACGATTGACATTGCCCCGAGAGCGGAATCCCGCTCCCACCGAATCGATTGCGCCGTCGGTGTTGAAACCACGCCAGTTTCTTGATAGTTTCCAATTGGAGCTTGAGGATTACCTTGAAGGTCGGTGCCCCACGAGTCGGCGTTTGTTGCAACAGATAGATAGGTGGCACTTATTGCTTGCGCAATATTGGCCACACTGTCTGCATGGAGGTTGTTGCGTTCGTACGCAAGAATTCCATAAGATACACTTAGTCCCGGGGTTCCCGCCCCACCCGCATAGTTGTCAGCGTTGGCCAAAGCACTGAGAAAATCCCGGGGACCATCACCCAAGGAAATTGCGCCACCCACCCCCGCAGTGTTGAAAAATGAAGCGCCAAAATGATTTGCAAAGCTTGAAGCATCAC
>JANNEU010000324.1:0-3139 GCA_031379035.1 Hyphomicrobiaceae bacterium
GCCATCGGCCGCACTCCCTTGATCCGCCTGCGGCGCGCGTCCGAGATAACCGGCTGTACCATACTCGGCAAAGCGGAGTTCATGAACCCCGGCCAGTCGGTTAAAGACCGCGCCGCGCTCTACATCATCCGCGACGCCGAACGGCGCGGCCTCCTGCGCCCCGGCGGCACCATCGTCGAAGGCACCGCAGGCAACACCGGTATTGGCCTCACCGTCGTCGGCAATGCCCTCGGCTACAAATGCGTCATCGTCATCCCCGACACGCAGTCGCAGGAAAAGAAAGATACGCTCCGCCTGCTCGGCGCAACCTTGGTCGAAGTGCCGGCCGTCCCCTACAAGAACCCCAACAACTAGCTCAAATACACCGAACGCCTCGCCGCTGCCCTCAACGCCTCCGAACCCAACGGCGCCATCTGGGCCAACCAGTTCGATAACGTCGCCAACCGCCAAGCGCACATCGAAACCACCGGCCCCGAGATCTGGGCCGACACCGAAGGCAACGTCGATGGCTTCGTCGCAGCCGTAGGCTCCGGCGGCACGCTCATCGGCACCGGCATGGCCCTCAAATCAAAACGTTCCGACATCCAAATCGCCCTCGCCGACCCACCCGGCGCCGCGCTCTACAGCTATTACACAACCGGCGAACTCAAATCCGAAGGCAGCTCGATCACCGAAGGCATCGGCCAGGGCCGCATCACCAAGAACCTCGAAGGCTTCAAGGTCGATCACGCCTTCCAGATACCCGACGCCGAAGCCGTCGATATCGTCTTTAAACTGCTGGCGGAAGAAGGCCTGTGCCTCGGCTCATCGTCCGGCGTCAACGTCGCCGGCGCCATTCACTTGGCCAAGAAACTCGGCCCCGGCAAAACCATCGTCACCATCCTCTGCGACTACGGCACGCGGTATCAATCGAAGTTGTTTAATCCCGAATTCCTCCGCTCCAAAAACCTCCCCGTGCCGGCGTGGCTTGCGGGCGGCAGCAAACCGCCACCAGCGGTGTTTGTGGCGGGGTGAAAACAGCGGCGAGCGCATGTCCGCTGGTCCACGAAGTACGTCGTCCAGGGAAAGCAGCTGGATAGAGGCCGCCATGGGCCAGGTGCGGAAGTCCCGCACACTTTCTCGGAGCCCCCGTTTCGCAAGAACGTACAACGAATTTCGGCTGGTGGCCCGACGGGCTGACCGGCGACGTCCACGCTCGCGAATTTACGCTTCGGCGGGATTTGTGATATGATACCAACATGACCCGAACCGAAGCCATCGCCATCATCGAGCAGTTGATCCCGTCCGCTGACGAGGCGACGCTTGCGGCTGCCGCACAGCTGTTCAAGAGGGCCCGCGCCGACCCGGATTTGCCGCATCCGCTGACGGCCGAGGATTTCGCATCGATCGAGCAAGCTAGAGAGGACTTCAAGGCCGACCGTACCTACACATCCCAAGAGGTTCGATCCTATCTCGCCGACCGCCGTGCACAGCGTGCTGGACGTGCGAAGGCATGACTCCCAGCCATGACGACGACGCTGTTCCGCCGCGCCGGGTTATGTACTCCAGGACGTTCCGCGAACAGCTTGCCGATTTCATCGAGCAGGGCGAGCTGAAGCATGGTGCACGCCTCGCCGCGGAAAAGGAGCGGCTCGTGCTCGACTTCATCGACACGACGCTGTCACGCACACCTGCGCTGAAGCGGCGCGATGCCAAGCTGAATCTCGTCGTCTACCCGGTTTCCAACACGCCATTTATTGTGATCTACGACTTCGACGACGAAGTGGTGCGGGTCTTGACATGCCTTCTGAAGGGCGCGGGAAATCGCCTCGGCGACTTCGATCCTGCTTTGGTCGAGTGGTGAGAGTTGGACCGCCAATGGATGAGAGAAAACAACGCGCATATTGCCTTTTGGTTGAGTCGATCGCTCACTACGCGTTCCGCCAAGCAACAGTCTACGCCGAGGACGTTGACCTTAGCGAACAGGTCGAGAATGCAGATTCAAAAACGCGTGGGCCAATTTTCCACCACTACTCCGAGTCCAGCGGAGAGGAAGTCGCCGACGACTTAATGCGCCTTCGCGTCGTGAAGGAAGTTACTCCGAGTAACTATGAATTCAATTGTCCACTGCCCGACGTCATTAGTGTTGTGCGGACCAACCTGCAGTTTGGCCGATCGTTCGATGCCGTCCTTCGGACTTTCATCATGGTCTACTATCAATGGGGCACCGACTATTGGGGTTTTGGCGGCGAACCACATTTGCCTTTTTCTCCGCGCATTCAGTTGGTCCCATTGTTGGACGCTCTTGTAGGTGCGGGAGATGCAATCTCTGTCGGTCGACAATACAAATGGTCGGAGCGCGTTTTGCCGCTGGTTAAATGCGGAGGATACTCGGCAACTTGGCCGCAAGAATGATTGTGCTCGTTGCCGCTGATCGAGTTCTTAGATCGCATGGTTACTATTGGGTAGGCGATGACCGCACTGGGTCAACAAGAGACCATCAAGTTCTCACCCAAACGCAGCAAAGGGCGACTGGTGTGCACTCAAATGCGGACGCCTTTTTGGGCACCAACCTCGCGCAGTGTCTCGCGACCCCCCCCTACGGCGCCAGCGACTGCACCGGCGGCGGCGGATCGTTCTCGTCGCGGTCGCGGCCAGCGACCAGCGTCGGCACACCATCGCGGCCATAGAGATCAGGCCGGAACTGGATCGTGCCACCCGGGCCCGGCTCGGCCCACGCGGTGATGTAGGTGAAATACACCGGCACTTGATGCGTCAGCGTCAGATCGAGCGCCTGACCGGCCTCGATGATGCCCTCGATGCGGCCCGGCTGCTCCCAGCCGAGTTCCTTCTTGGCAATCCACTCGCCGAGCTTGAACACGTCCTGCACGCGCACGCACCCGGCACTGAACGCCCGCGCCCGCTGCTGGAACAGCTGCTTCATCGGCGTATCGTGCATGTAGACGCCCTCGGAATTGGGCATGTCGATGCGCATCAGGCCAAGCGCGTTCTGCGGGCCGGGATCTTGCCGGAACTTAATCTGCGTCGCCGTCGCGGACTTCCAATCAACGTTTGCCTGATCGATCTCCGGCCCGTTGAAATCGCGCGTCAGCACGCGGATTTTTTCCTTGGCGATGTACTCCGGCTCTTTCTGCATCTT
>JANNEU010000353.1:0-4211 GCA_031379035.1 Hyphomicrobiaceae bacterium
GGCGCGGGCGGGTTGATCTGCGCTCACTACAACAGCCGCACCCGTCGAGCCGCTGACGCAATACGCAGGCCGCCCGGCAGTCCCAACGCCCGCCGCTGCAGCAGCGGTCACACCACGGGCCGCTCTCGAAGCGCGACCCAGTACACCGGCAACTGTGCAAGCGACGGCTGCGGTTAGCCGCTTCGACGATGCACTCAAAGCACGCACTGTTGAGCCGCCACGACCAGCGCCGCCAGGACCTGTCACGGCTCCTGTCCAAGCGGCAATGCCGGTGCCTGAGGTTGCGAGCGCGAAGCTTGCCGAACCTGCCCGTGTTGCAGCCCCGCCACCACCACCGCCGCCAGCCCCTCCGAAAGCTGCTCTCCCGCCCACGCCTGTTGTTGCCGCGACGCCCGCGCCCGTGTCCGTTCAGGCAGCGCCAGCAACATCGGCAATGATTGCCAGTGCTGCCGCTGCGGCGGCCGCTGCAGCAGCCGTGGTTGCCAGCCAAGCGCGCGCAGCCCTCGCACCCGCACTCATGCCAACGGGCGTCCCTGCTGACATTCCGATTGCAGCGCCCGCGCCAGCTGTTGCCGTCCCACCCGTCGAGCGGCAAGTTGAGGCTCTCGTTCCTGCCGCCACACCGTCGGTGTTGCCTGCGGCTCAAGTCCGACCCATCACCGGCTCGCCTGATGACCTCACGCGGATCAGCGTGATCGACGGCGGTATGGCCGGGCAACTGCAAAAACTCAACGTGACGCAGTTCAGCCAAATCGCGGCTTGGCGGAAGTCCGACGTGGCAGCGATGAGTGGCGCGCTCGGTTTTCAGGGGCGCATTGAACAAGAGAATTGGATCGAGCAGGCGCAGATCCTTGCCAACGGTGGCGAGACTTACTACTCAGCGCGCCGTGCCCGCGCGCCGTCCACGGTGTCAATGGCAGCACCGGCGTCAGCCCCCGCAGCGCCCGTGGTCCTCCCAATGCCGGACGCCTCGGCCGCAACTGCTCCACGCGTCGCCGAACGCTCGGCATTCGCTGAAGCGCCTGCGGCCCTGCGGCCTGCGACTATGCCAACTCCAGCCGCTGTTATGGAGCCCATCAAGGCCGCTATCGTTGCCACAACGACACCCGTAGTGGCCGCGGTCTCTGCGGCCCTAGCCACGCCGGCTGTCGCCGCCACTCCGAGTGAGCCGACTATCCCTGAAGCGCAGGCAACGGCCTCCCCGTTGCGCCCGACGATGGCACCACAGCGCGATAATCTGCAACGCATTGGTGGCATCAACGCCGAGATCGAGAAGCTGCTTGCTGTTCAAGGCATCACGCGGTTCAACCAGGTTTCCAGCTGGGGCACCACCGATGTTGAGCGGTTTGACCGGCTGCTTGGCTCGCAGGGCCGCATCACCCGGGAAAACTGGGTCGAGCAAGCCCAGATTTTGGGGAAAGGCGGAGATACGGCGCATTCTCGCGACTTCGACCGGCGCTCGACCGAGATGCCGCGTGACGCAGCCGCGCGACCCAAGAGCATCACCGAAGCGATCAAGGCTAATACCGGGGCCGCCCCCAGCCGTCCCGACATCACGGGGCTGCGATCAGTTCGCTCCGACGCATACCGCCAACCCGCCCTGGACGCCAACACCGCTGCCGCTGCTGCTGCAGCAGCAGGGGCTGGCAGCGCGAAAGTCGTCCGGTCGGCCGAGATCGACGATCTCAAGCGCATCCGCGGCATCGGTGTGCTGATCGAGAAACGCCTCAACTCGGTTGGGATCGTGTCTTATGGCCAGATCGCTGAGTGGACCAACGAAGATATTGACCGGGTGAGCGCCTCGCTCGACTTCAAGGGCCGCATCGAACGCGAGAACTGGGTTGAGCAGGCACGCATTCTAGCGTCCGGCGGCCAGACTGAGTTCTCCCGCCGCGTTGATCGCGGCGAAGTCGAAACGTCGAAGGCGAAGTCGTAGGGTCGTGCTTCGGCGCACTGTTTGGTTACGCCGATGCAGTGCAGCGCATGTGAACAATTGGCATCTCAGCGCGCCACCCTCAATGCGTTGAGCTTGGCGACGATGGTCGAGAACGCCGTCTGCAGATCCGTTCCAGTGGCGGCGGGAAAGTAGTTGGCCGTGTTTGAGGCGCAGGCGCTCAACTTGGCTTGGGCTGTGGGGTCCGTCAGCCCGAAGCCGATCGTATAAATCGTGATGCCCTTGGCCTTCATTGCTGTGCAGAGGTTTTCGAACTGCGCGTACGACTCCGTCGACGCTTGTGCCGAGCCTGCGGGTTGGCCGGTCAAATAGGCGGTATTGAAGACCCCGTCCGTCATCAGAACGAGATTCTTGCTGATGTTTCCGCTGTTGTAGGCTCCGGGCGCATTGGCCCCCGAGAAAACGCCACTCCAGTTCGGCGACAGCATGTACCAGCCCCAGGCCGCGCCAATGTGACCGGCCGTGCTGCCACTGGGTGCAAATTCGGCGATCGTTGATTTGATGCTGTTCTGAGCGCTGCGGCCGCTCAGCGGCATAATGGACGCTGCGGGGCAAGCGTTGGAAACTTCGCCCACACTCGTCAGCGAACGCAACTTTCCGCCCGACGCGAGTGACGCATCGGTTGCGCTGTCAGACCCCGTGCGTTCAACGGCACAGGGATCGACGGGTGAGCCGCTTTGTTGCACGGTCTGTGTCGCGTACGAACCCGCGTTGACAGACGAGCTAAACGGCGCAATCGCGATGCGAATGCCGCGTTCATTAATGGCCTGGCCATAGAGTGTGTCGACAACGATGTTGGCCGCTGTCCTCAGGCTCTCGATCTTGGTCTTTGTGTCACCAGTCGGCACCTCAGACATAGAGCCGGTGGTGTCCAGCACGAGCGCCAGTTCGACGTCTTTCATTTTGTACGTCACGGACGCGGTCTTCGAGATATCCATGGTCTTGAAACCGATGACACCGGCAAAGCGCGTCGGCAGCTTGCCTGCACCGGCAACGGTGACAGTGTTGGTGCTGCGGTCAATGCTGATCGGGAGCTTCAAGTAGGTCGCGGCCGGGATGCCCAGAATGGCGGGCTGCGCGCTCATAAAGCTCTGCACGCGGTCGGCGATTTCACTGTCAGATGCGGAATCCTGATCGAGTAGTTTGGCACCTGCGAGCGCCGCCGCGTCCAACACCTGCCCGAGTCGCGTGCCGGCCGTCACAGCTTGGTTGAGATCAATCGCCAGAGCGACAAGGCCGAAAATAGTCGAGATCGACGCCGCGAAAATAATCGCGACAGAGCCGCGCGCATCAGCGGAAAACCCACGGCCGTTGCAAAAAATTGACATCTCATCCCCCAGATATGGCGTACCCGCATTGAGAGCCTGAGGTTGTAAACATCCACTAAACATAGTCGCTAATTGCGCTTGGCTGGACGATTTGCCGTGGCAGATGGTTGACGACGCGTTAACGTAACAGCGCTCAATCTGTCAGTTGACGTGCGCGTTGTTCGATAAAAGCTGGTGCGGCGTCCCTTGCCCAATCGAAGTCCTGTGTGGCCACAAACTCTCGCGCCACACACCCCATGAGGCCTGACGTGCGCAAAATTGCTCTGATCACAGTGCTGGCCGTCGTGGCGCTCGCGGGTCTCGTTGGCATGCGGTACCGTGCGTGGGCCGTGGACGCCGCAAGCCCGTTCGACGAAGTGGGTATTGGTCTGCATGCCTACATGCCGGCACCGGTTCAGGCTTGGGGCTGCGGTCAGTTGCAGAAGCGCTTCGATGGTAAGACGCTACCGCCGCACGGCTGCCAGGCCCTTGCTGATCCTCGGAAATGGCGCAGCTGGTAAAACGCGCGCTCGCATTTGCTGACACGCGTCGTGGCTTGGCGTGGCGCGGGACGCCGACTAAACAGTCGCCCGCGACACGGGCGTTGCCGCCCCACCCCGTTTCCAGTAGAGTACAACGATGATGCTTCGCTGGAACATAAGCGGTTCAGCCCGAATTATGCTCCCCGCCGCCTGAGGGCGCCGGGGTCATCCGCACGCGCGCCTTCCGGCCACATGGCGGCTGCTGCGTGACACCATCGACCGCAGCTGTTCCCGCTTTCCAACTTCCGCAGGTTTTCATGACCACCGACACACCCGCCGCCGCGCGCGACTGGGGCAAGACGCTGTATCTCCCCAAGACTGACTTTCCGATGAAGGCCGGACTGCCGGTGCTGGAGCCCAAGCTGCTTGAGCGGTGGGCCAAGCTCGACTTGTATGTGAAGCTGCGGG
>JANNEU010000373.1:0-2062 GCA_031379035.1 Hyphomicrobiaceae bacterium
GTTGAATTTTGCATGAGCCGCCAATCCGGTAGATGAAGAGCAAGAAAGGCGCGGGATGTCTAACCAAGGAGGCGGCGGAGCGGGCGCCGCATGGGCCAATTGTTGGATAAGGTAAAAGCTCTTGCGGCGTCAGGCGCATTGGTACTTTCCCAACACGCCTATGATCGACTTGCAGAAAATGCTATCGACGCAAGCGATATTGAAAGTGGCACCGCTTTGGCGATCGAGATCGAAGACTACCCAGACGCCTTCAAGGGACCAAGTGTTCTGGTACTGCAGCGGGATCGTGGTGGTCAGCCGATCCATGTCCTTTGGGGGCTGCGCAAAGGCACCAGTTCTCCGGCCATCGTCGTGACCGCCTATCGGCCCGATCCCGACCGTTGGAACGCTGATTTCAGGACGCGAAAATGAAACCCCGCAAAACCACGAAGTTTGTTCACGAAGGCCGGTACGCGGCCGAGGTCGACGTTGAGCTCCTCGAAGACGAGCACGAATGGGCGCCGTACCTGTCCATGGCGGACGCCAAGAAGCTCGACGATGTTCGCTTTGCCCTTCGTCGCGGCGACCTCAAAGCCGCAGCGAAATTAGCGCGCGTATTCGAAATGACGCCGGTAGCGGCGGAGTAAAGGCAGGACATCCATCAGAATGCCCCCTACCGCATCAACTCCCGCATGGCGCGTTCGAGGCCGCCGAGGGTGAGGGGATACATGCGGCCGTCCATCAGGTCTTTCAGCATCTTGGTGCTGGGGGTCCAGGCCCAGTTCTCTTCGGGGATGGGGTTGAGCCAGACAGACCGCGTGTAAATGTCAGTGACGCGGCGCATCCACTGCGAGCCTGCTTCCTCGTTCATGTGCTCGACGGAGCCGCCGGGGACGGAAATTTCGTAGGGGCTCATGGACGCGTCGCCGACGAACACGACCTTGTAATCGGCGGGGTATTTGTGGAGCACGTCCCAGGTTGCCGTCGTTTCGCTCCAGCGGCGGGAATTGTCCTTCCAAACACGCTCATAAAGACAGTTGTGGAAGTAGAAGAATTCCAGGTGCTTGAACTCGGCGCGGGCGGCTGAAAACAGCTCTTCGACGCCCTTGATGTGGTAGTCCATGGACCCGCCCACATCGAAGAACATCAGAACTTTAACGGTGTTTCGCCGTTCCGCGCGCAGATGGATATCGAGATAACCCTTGTGCGCGGTGCCCTTGATGGTGCCGTCGAGGTCCAGTTCTTCAAGCGCGCCTTGGCGCGCGAATTTCCGCAGACGGCGTAGTGCGACCTTGATATTGCGCGTGCCGAGCTCGACGTTGTCGTCGAAGTCTTTGAACTCGCGCTTGTCCCAGACCTTGATGGCGCGCTGATTGCGGCTGGTTTTCTGGCCGATCCGCACACCGGCGGGGTTGTAGCCATCCGCGCCATAGGGTGATTTGCCACCCGTGCCGATCCACTTGTTGCCGCCCTGATGGCGGCCCTTCTGTTCTTCGAGGCGCTTGCGCAACTCCTCCATGATCTTATCCCAGCCGCCGAGCGCTTCGATCTTGGCTTTGTCTTCGTCGCTCAGATGCAATTGTCCAACCGAGCGCAGCCACTCCTCTGGGATCTCGGCGTTGATGGTCTCACTCATCAGGTCGAGGCCCTTGAAGACGTGGCCGAACACCTGATCGAACTTGTCGAGATGCCGCTCGTCTTTCACCAAGGCGGCGCGGGAGAGGTAGTAGAAGTTCTCGACTTTGCCGTCGGCCACGTCGGAGTCCATCGCCTCCAGCAGCAACAGATACTCCTTCAAGGTGACCGGCACCTTGGCGGATTTCAGCTCGAGGAAGAAGGTTGTGAACATGGGGAGGCTCAAAAGGGGTGGCGTGAGGGGCAGCCACAGGAGCGGCACCCACAGATACCCCAAACTACACGAGCCACGACGCAGCGCAAAGCCACGGCCGATCGCTGTGCGCCGCAGCGCAATTGAAGTCTCGAAATCGCCGCCCCGCTGCTGTCATCCCAGCGACGCAACAGCCGTGCAAGCCGACGTCGAATGTCAGCCTTCACGGCTGGCAGGGACCGACGCATTTGACCC
>JANNEU010000378.1:0-3995 GCA_031379035.1 Hyphomicrobiaceae bacterium
GGCCGCATGTCCATCCAGGCCGGCGCCTATCACCTTGAAAAAGCGCACGGCGGGCTTGGCGTACTTCTAGGCGGCGTGCCCGGCGTGCCGGCTGGCAAAGTCGTCATCATCGGCGGCGGCGTGGTTGGCACCCATGCGGCCAGCATCGCCGTTGGCATGGGCGCAGACGTCGTTGTCATCGACCGCTCGGTTGACGCGCTCCGCCGCATCTGGACGCAGTTTGGCAGCGCGGTCAGCACAGTCTATTCAACGCGTGACGCCATCGACCATCATCTCCGCGACGCTGATCTGGTCATTGGTGGAGTGCTGATCCCCGGCGCATCCGCCCCCAAACTGATCACCCGCGAACACATCACGCACATGAAGACCGGCTCTGTGATCGTTGACGTTGCCATCGACCAGGGCGGCTGCGCCGAGACCTCGAAAGCCACCACCCACGATGAGCCAACCTACGTCGTCGATAATGTGATCCATTACTGCGTCGCCAACATGCCCGGCGGTGTGCCGCGCACCTCCACCTACGCCCTCAACAATGCCACTCTGCCCTTTGTCCTGGCGCTGGCGGACAAGGGCTGGAAAAAGGCGCTCACGGACGATGCGCATTTGCGCAACGGCCTGAACGTCTGGAACGGCAAGATCACCTGCGAACCGGTGGCGGCTGCCCTGAAATACGGCTATACGGCGCTAGCGGAAGCACTTGCCTGATCTTTGCTTCTGGACAAATCTGCACGCGACCCATCAACATAACAATCAGGGCGCGTATTCCCCTTGGGAGGGGACGTAAACGGACAGTGCCAAAACGGCACGCCGCCAGTGGATACACCGGGAGGGGTGATGGAATATTTCACGCAACAGCTCATCAATGGGCTGACGCTGGGTTCGATCTACGGTTTGATCGCCATCGGCTACACGATGGTGTTCGGCATTATCGGCATGGTGAACTTCGCCCATGGCGACGTGTTCATGCTGTCCTCCTTCATCGCGCTGATATTTCTGATGGTGCTGCTGCCGATCATCGGCACCAGCGTCGCCGCAATTATCTTTGCGCTCGTTGTCGTCATGATCCTTGGCATGGTCCTGACAGGCCTCTGGAACTGGGCCATTGAACGCATCGCTTACCGGCCGCTGCGTGGCTCCTTCCGGCTCGCGCCGCTGATCTCTGCGATTGGCATGTCCATCGTCCTTATCAATTTCGTACAAGTCGTACAGGGCCCCACCAACAAGTCGGCGCAAAATCTGGTCGAAGGCGGTCTCTGCATCGTCGGCACATCGACACCGGCGAAAACCTGTTGGTTGCCAAGCAGCACCGGCTTCGGTGTTACGCTCGCCTATAAGCAACTGCTGATCATGGTGCTGACCGCCCTGCTGCTGGGTGGGTTCTGGTATCTCGTCCAAAAGACGCCGCTCGGGCGGGCCCAACGGGCCTGCGAGCAGGACGGCAAGATGGCGCGCCTGCTCGGTATCGATGTTGATCGCACCATCTCGATCACCTTCATCATGGGCGCAGCACTCGCGGCCGTTGCTGGCGTCATGTACCTCATCCAATACGGCATCATCGGCTTCGCGGACGGGTTCGTGCCTGGTGTTAAGGCCTTCACTGCTGCTGTTCTGGGCGGCATCGGCTCATTGCCCGGCGCGGTGCTTGGCGGACTTATCATCGGCCTGATCGAAAGCTTGTGGTCGGCCTACTTCTCCATCGACTACAAGGACGTTGCTGCGTTCTCGATCCTGGCCATCGTGCTCATCTTCATGCCGTCCGGTCTGCTGGGCCGGCCCGAAGTCGAGAAGGTGTGAGCCATGACGACAGTGGATCAGACAGGTGTCGCTTCCGCCAAGGCGGCTACCAACGACAAGCTCATACACGCGGCCATAGAGGGCCTGAAGTTCGCCGGCCTGCTTCTCGCACTCTCTGTCCCGATCCTGTTGCTTCGAATTGACTCCGACATCGACCACAAGCCGTTCTTATCGGTTCGTTGGGCGCTTCCTTTATGGTGCGCCGCCATCGGATTTCTTGTCCGCTTTGCAACCCTTGCACTGGCGAGCGACAAACCGAAAGTCGCCAGCGCCGCATGGGCTGTGCCGCCCGTCGTTACCAAGTACGGCGCAGCCGCCGGCCTCGTCTTGCTGTTGCTGTACCCTGTCATAGCTCTCGCCTTGGTCGGCCCCGCCGGCTCAATCAAATGGATCGATAACTTCGGCATCCAAGTGCTGATTTACGTGATGCTAGGTTGGGGCTTGAACATCGTCATCGGCCTCGCGGGCCTGCTCGATCTTGGCTACGTCGCCTTCTACGCTGTCGGGGCTTACTCCTACGCACTGCTCGCCACCGTCGTCATACCTGGCTACGCGCCGGCACTGATCCCTTGGGCCTTCTGGATCTGCCTGCCGCTCGCAGGGCTTCTCGCCGGTTTGTGGGGCATCATTCTCGGCCTGCCCGTGCTTCGCCTGCGCGGTGACTATCTCGCCATCGTGACACTCGCCTTCGGCGAAATTATCCGCCTTGTCCTCATCAACTGGGATGTTGTCACGGGTGGTTACGCCGGCATCTCGGGTATCCCGCGACCGAGTTTCTTCGGCTTGCCGTTCACGGCTTCAGACAAAGGTTTTGCGGCCACCTTCGGCCTTGAATTCACACCACTCCACCGCACGATCTTCCTGTTCTATGTGATCCTTGCGCTGGCGCTGCTGACCAACTGGGTCTCCATCCGCCTGCGCCGTCTGCCCGTCGGCCGTGCCTGGGAAGCGCTGCGCGAAGACGAAATCGCCTGCCGCTCGCTCGGCATCAACACCACCAACACCAAGCTCACCGCGTTTGCCATCGGCGCATCGTTCGCTGGCATGGCCGGCTCGTTCTTCGCCGCGCGGCAGAACTTCATCTCGCCGGAAAGCTTCACGTTCAACGAAAGCGCTGTCATCCTCGCCGCCGTTGTCCTCGGCGGCATGGGCAGCCAGATCGGCGTCGCCATCGCCGCCTTCGCCATGATCGGTGGCACAGAACTGTTGCGCGAACTCGATTGGCTCAAATCGATCTTCGGCCCCAACTTCGATCCCACCCAGTATCGCATGCTGATCTTCGGGATCCTCATGGTGGCCCTCATGATCTGGAAACCCCGCGGGCTCATTTCCACCCGCGAGCCATCCCTGTTCCTCAAGGAGCGCAAAACGATCTCCAGCGATCACGTCAAGGAGGGCCATGGGTAAGCGAGGGGTGAGGTTTTAGGGGTGAGGGGTGAGGGTCCGCGGGCATGGCAATCCATTCGCACAAGGATCTAGTAGTCTGGCAAAAATCTATGTTTTTGGCAGAGAAGTGCTACGAGTTGAGCAGTCAATTTCCGACCACGGAAAGGTATCGTTTGACAGATCAATTGTTGCGAGCGGCCATATCCGTGCCCGCCAACATCGCCGAGGGCCACGCCCGCAGTTCGCGCCGCGACTACGCACGCATGCTGTGGATTGCACGCGGCTCCTTGGCCGAAGCGGAGACCCACATTTTGCTCGCATCGCGCGTCGGCCATGTAACGATGGATACATGCAAACCCGCACTGGACCTCATCGATGAAATTTCCCGCATGCTGAACGCAATGGTGGGCCGGCTCAATGAAACGGAGGAGACGAGATGACCTCCCTCACCCCTCACCCCTCACCCCTCACCCCTCTTCTTCAAATCGAACGCATCTCGATGCGTTTCGGTGGCCTCGTCGCTGTCAACGATCTGAGTTTCGTCGCTCGCGAAGGCGAAATCACAGCGCTGATCGGACCGAACGGCGCTGGCAAGACGACCGTCTTCAACTGCATTACCGGCTTTTACAAACCGACGTCTGGCCGCATGGCGCTGCTTGGCGGTGGCGCCACGCCCGAGGCGGTCGACGCGGCGACCGCGACTGGCCACCGCTACCAACGCAACGCCGACGGCAGTTCCGTGTTCTTGCTCGAACGGATGCCCGACTTCCAGATCGCCGCCGAAGCCAAGGTCGCCCGCACCTTCCAGAACATCC
>JANNEU010000392.1:0-4241 GCA_031379035.1 Hyphomicrobiaceae bacterium
TTCAAAGTTGCTGGCCAGCGCGTGCTTGTCACGCCGCTCCTGGTGCCCGACTTCGACCCCGGCAACATCAGCCGCTATCACCTGCGGCCGTGGCGGATGATCCCACCCGCGACACCGATCAACATGCTGAGCATGCCAGACTTCTGGGACAAACTCGTCGAGAGCGGCAACTTCTTCGACCGTCCGCCGAATTGGGAATAATTTTTGCGCACCGCATTCCGTCCACTGGCAACAGCCATCGACATCGACACCGAGCAGGTTCCCATGTCCTCACCCGTCTGCGTTTCCTATCGATTGACGTTATTCGCTGCTTTCGTGGTCGGACTGCTGCACGCGATCGCATCATCGGCTCCCGCCGCAGCCAGCGCCCAGTTGACGATCCTGTATCCCGAAGCCCGCAACAAGCCTGTGGAACTGTTCTTCAAACCGGTCTGCAACGCCCGGCTGGAAGGTGTGATTTGGGGACCCGACCCAAGCAACCCAGCGGACAAAGGCGACGCTGCCAAGCTTGCGGTGGAACTCAACGCGTTCCTGCTAGAGGGGGGCGCTTATGGCCAGATAAAGGGTGGTGAATTTTTAGTGCTTTGCCTCTCGTCGCCGGGTGGCGATCTGCCCGAGGCCGTGAAAATCGGCAAACTCTTCAGCGGTTGGACGATGGTGGTGGAGGACGGCGCCATTTGCGAGTCGGCCTGCGCTGTCGTGTTCATGAGTGCCGCGCCACGCGATCGCGTCTTTCTTTATTCCGAGTTAGCTCCTGGCCGCTTTCTCCACTTTCGCGGCCGGCTCGGGTTCCATGGTCCGGAATTGAACTTCACAGAGTCTCAAGCCAAGGGCTTGTCGCCGAAGCAGATGGTGAAGGAAGTTAAGCAATCCTACCGCAATGCGCTGCAGCGCATGCGCGCAGTCGCCTTCCCCGATGACCGGCGCGACGAGTCGGGGTGGAAAACGTTCCTGGGCTCCGGTCAGCGTGCGAATGCGATGCCACCGGATCTACTCATGAGTTTCCTCACGGTCCCGAATGAGGACATGTTCCGCATCACCAGCCTGTTCGAAGCCTTGAGCTGGGGCATCGAGATCTATGGATTCGAACCCCCGCCCGCACTTTCCAGCGGTCTGCTGACGACTGCCTGTATCAACGTGGCCACTGTGCGATGCCTCTACAGTCCAAACAACGAGTGCATTGATTGGCTGCCGCAATTATCAGGGCAGGGCCTGACAACTCCGACCGATTTCGAACTCGCGCGCAACCTGCAACTTACGTTCAATCTGACGGCCCTCTACGCGTCGACACTTCAGCAAGACGTTGGCATCAGCAAGTATCGGCCCAATGGGCCGTTGGTGCCAAAGGCCCAAACCCCGGCCGCGACTGGCACCAATTCGGAAACATATGCGGAAGCCTTTGAATACGTCAACGAAGCCGATCATTCGGTTTGCGACGTTCGGGCGACATGGCGCGGCGACCGCGTCGAGAGCCTGCATCTCGATCTCGTGGCCTTCAAGGTGCCTGGCCAGCGCGTGCTCGTAACGCCGCTGGCGTTTCCCGAGTTCGCCCCAGGCAACATCAGCCGATATCACCTGCGACCTTGGCGGATGCTGCCGCTGTCAGACCATCTCACATTGCTCAACATGCCTGACCTTTGGGGGAAAATGGTCGAGAGCGGAAACTTCTTCAGCAAGCCGCCGAATTGGAAATAGCTTCCCCCCAAGCCTCCCATCACCTGAGAACCACGATCAACACCCGCACACCCCAGGCCCCCTATGCCCTCACCCGTCTTCGTCTCCTACCGCCGCGCTGATACACAGCACGTCACCGCGCGTCTGTTCTCACGGCTGGCACCGCGCTATCTCGCCGAGGCGGACATTTTCATGGATGTCGAAGCCATCGCGGCCGGTGCCGACTACACCAGCGTGCTCCATAACCAGTTGGCGGACTGCAAAGTGTGCCTGGTGATGATCGGCCCGCAGTGGCTCGCAGCCGACAGCACAGGTGCGCGGCGGCTCGACAACCCCGACGATGTCGTGCGCCAGGAGATCGTTGCAGCGCTCGCGCGCAAGATCACCGTGATCCCCGTGCTGGTCGACAACGCCCGCATGCCGTCGGCGAACGAACTGCCGGCACCATTGAAGCCGCTGGCCGTGCTCAACGCCACGCGCCTGACGCATGAGAATTTCCACACCGATGCCGACGCACTTGGCGCGAAGGTGCTCGGCGTGCTCGGCCGCTCGGTCGATCTCGAACAAGATGTGCTGAAGCTGCTGTTCTCGTTCAAGGGCGCAATCGGCCGCAAACAATTCTGGATCGGCTTCGTGATCATCACGCTGGTCCAGTTCGCGATCATGGCGGGTTTGCTCGCCATTTCCGGCGTTCCTATCGCGCGCGGTTTCACCGACCCAGCTGACTTGCCAAAGCAGACCAAGCTGCTGTTGCAGCTCGGGACCTTATGGGTGTGGTGGCCAGCCTTGGCGCTGGCCTACAAGCGAATCAAAGATCTCGGGCACGGCTTCGCGTTGTTTGCCCCCGTGCTGGCTGCATCAGTTGCCCAAGTCGTTTTTGATTTGCTCGGCTGGAAGTCAGAGGCGGGCGCCTTGTCGCTCGTGTGCCTGATGCTGATTTTAATTTTGGGCACAATCAAAGGAACACGGTTCGTGGCGCACGCCGTGTGACGCCACGCCCGTTGACGAGAGGAGTAAAGCTTATGTTGAAAGCCATTGCACTTGGGGCACTGCTGCTCGCGCTGCCGCGCATCGCGCACGCCGAGGACTACGTCATCAACGATCCGCGCTGGCTCCAGCTGAGTGACGCCGAACGGGCCGGCGTCGACAAGCAACTGCGCGATGGCGGCGTACTCGCCGGCAACGACAAGCTCATCTATCGCGGCAAGTCGGGCAAGGCGCTCGGCGAGATCAATTTGCCGGCCAGCACCGGCTTGGCCGCTGCCGCCGATATCCGTCGCGGCATTTGCGTGCGGGTGAACTCCACAAAGCTCGCCAGTTGCCGCACCATCTCGGACCAGGCCGCCAAGCAGGCCTGCCGCGACAACGAAACCGCCCGCGTCGAAAAGGCCCGCGCCGCGTGCGGCTGAAACGAGACGGTGCACGGGGATCGAGACGAAGCATGGCCGTAATCGCGGCCATGCACCCACCGCATACGTGCCCGCCCGCTCCGCGGCGCTGCGTACGGTTGCCCAGCCAGGGCGGATCAACAATAAGGGCCCAGACCGGATCGCTCCCGCGGTGATCGCTTTGTCCGGTGGAGACCCGCCGTGCCCCGCGACAGCCTTGACCGCCAGCCGGTGACGCCTGCGCCCGACATCCCGCGCCGTGCGCTCACCCTCGGCCCCACCGAATGGGGCCTGATCGCGCTCCAGGCGATGTTCTGGGGCAGCACGTTCTTTTTCATCGCCATTGCCCGCAAGGACATGCCGCCGCTGACCTTGAGCGTCATCCGCACCATTCCGGCCTCGCTCTTGCTGATCGGCGTCGTTGTGGCCCTCGGCCTCCGCTGGCCAGCGACCCTGCGCGAATGGCGGCACTTGCTGGTGTTTGCCGCCCTCAACAACGCCGTGCCCTTTGTTCTGATCATTCTCGCGCAGCGCCAAGTGACGGGTGGCATTGCCGCCATCTTCATGGCCATGGGGCCGTTGTGGGCACTGCTGCTCTCGCCGTGGTTCGTCGCCGAAGAACGCTTCACATGGCAGCGCCTCGCCGGCATTCTTGTCGGCATTGCTGGCGTCGCCGTGATCACTGGTGCCAGCGGTTCGGCCGGCACCGGCAGCGCACAAGCCATGCTGGTAGCCGCCACCATCCTTTTTGCATGCGCCAACATCTACGCGCGGAAGTTTCTGGGCGGGCTGCATCCATTCGTCATCGCCTGTTCCCAGGTCATCGGTGCGCTGGTGTTGACCGCCCCGCTGATGCTGATCTTCGAGCAGCCGTGGTCATTGCCCAATCCCAGCACCCAGCTATGGCTGGCCATGCTCGCCATGGGCTTGCTCGGGTCCGGCCTGGCGCCGCTCTGCCACTTCACGGTGCTTAGGCGCGCAGGCCCGGTCAACTCCATGCTCGCCTCCATCGTCGTGCCGATCACGCCGGTGGTGCTCGGCGCATTGTTCCTCGGCGAACATTTAAGCCTGCACGAGTTCATCGGCGCCGGCATCATCGCCTGCGGCCTGCTGATCATTGATGGCCGTCCCTTGAAATGGCTGCACCGCCAATTGGGCAGCCGCCGATGAGTCCTGCCG
>JANNEU010000394.1:0-5516 GCA_031379035.1 Hyphomicrobiaceae bacterium
CATGTCGAGCTACGTTCGTCGGGAAAGAGCTACATGGCATCGGTGTCGTGGACCTACCCGGCTTCCGACCTGCTGGCACTAAAAGCCAAACAGGATCGCGCCGAAGCCGCGGGTGCCGCCATTGCCGACGCGGGCGTCAACTTGGAGCAGCTAAAATTCCGCTACAAGTTGGAGGGCGATGCGCCGTGGAAGCCCCGTCAGGTGTTTGACGATGGTGCGAAAGTTTACATCCAGTTCCCCTCCGGCCTGGCTCAAAGCGAAGCGCCGCCGCTCTTCATCATCGGCCCCGACGGCAAGCCTGCCCTGGTCAACTACCGTGTGCGTGGCACCACCTACGTGGTCGACCGGCTGTTCGCCGCCGCCGAGCTCAGGCTGGGCACAGCACCGCAACGGATCGTGCGCATTGTTCGGACCGATGCGGTCTGGCGGGAGAGCGGGCCATGACCGACACAACACCGTCTGAGCCACAAAAGCCCGATGGCAAAGTGGCGCCGGAAACTTTGGAGTTGCGTGGAAAGCCCCAACTGGTGACACGCATCAACCGGCGCGTGCTCATCGGCGTCGCGGCCGTTGGCTTGCTCATCCTGGCCGGCATTGTGCTCATCGCACTGAAACCGCCATCGTTTCGGGTGAGCAATCCCGCCGATTGGGTGACCGTTGATCGCAAACCGATCAGCGATGGCCTTTCGCGCTTACCGGAAACCTATGAAGGGTTGCGGCCACCGGTCCCAAAACTCGTTCAACCGTCTCAAGCGACCGGCGCAGCGCCGCTGCAGTCGCAAGGCGCTGATCCCAAGCTCGAAGCCGAACGCATCGAACGGGCGCGGTTGATCCGCATGGCCGGTTTGGCGCGCGAGGCGCCGGTCCAGTTCCGTCTGCAGCTCAAAAACGCGCCGCCGGTTGGGCCAACGACCGATGCCAAAGTCGACGACACCGCAGCTGTGCGCCCCACTGCCGCGCAGGCCGATCTCACGGCGCTGACAGCCGCACAAAGTGCCGAACGCGCGCGAGTTCTTTCCGGAGGCGAGGCTGATCTGTCAGGTCCCGGTGCTCAGGATCAAAGCCGTAAACTGGCGTTCTTGCGATCGGGTCCGGAGAAGGAGATCTATAACCCGCACCGGCTTCAGACGCCGGTCTCGCCCTATCAGGTCATGGCGGGAACCATCATCGCGGCAAGCCTCGTGACTGGGCTCAACTCCGATCTGCCCGGTTTCGTCATCGCACAAGTCACGGAGAACGTCTTCGACAGCGTGCGCGGTCGCTTCCTGCTGATCCCACAGGGATCACGCCTGATCGGCAAATACGACAACGTCGTCGCCTTCGGCCAGGATCGTGCGCTCGTTGTCTGGCAGCGCATCATTCTGCCGGACGGCACCTCCGTTGTGATCGACAATCTACCGGCCACAGACACCGGCGGTTACGCCGGTCTCGCCGACGACGTCGATGTCCACACCTGGAAACTTCTGAAGGGCGTCGCGTTGGCCACCGTGCTCGGCGTTGGCAACACGTTAGCGTTCGGCTCCACAAGTACCGACAGCGATCTCGTCAAGGCGCTGCGGGAATCGACGGGCCAGACCACCAACCGCGCCGGCCAACGGCTCGTCGAACGGCAGCTCAACGTGCAGCCGACGATTACCGTGCGTCCCGGCTGGCCGCTGCGCGTCATCGTCCACAAGGACATCATCCTGCGTCCCTACCGGACATCGCCAACGCCCTGAAGAAATTTTGCCACCAGTGAAAAGGAGTACCCCATGCCCGTGATTGGAACATTTGCCCCTGCCGACGGCGGCTATACCGGCACCATGCGAACACTGATGCTAAAGGGCAGCGTTACCTTCGTCGCCAACGACAAGAAAAGCGGCGATGCCGCGCCGGATTTTAAGATCATGGTCGGCGATATCGAGATCGGGGCTGCATGGCGAAAAACCAAGCAGGGCAGCGATCAGACTTATCTGCGCTGCCGGCTTGATGATCCGGCCTGGCCCGACGCCATCTGGGCCATCCTCTATGAGAAGGCCGACGACAACGCCCTACCGTTGCATTGGCGCCGGCAAAGGCGGGATGTCGAGTAGCGATGGCGCGCCTCGGCTGGCGCGGCATTCACTTGATCAACGGACAGCAAACGCACGCCCTACGTTTGGGCGACCAACGGCTGTCCTACCGTGCGCACGGCCATACCGCTTGAACTGCTGGGATCACTTTACGAGGTCCACCTGAAACAGGCTCGTACGCAGTTCGGGCCGCACGTTTGCGCCATCGCCAGAACAATCTAAGTCCTCCAAGGATATCCCATGACAGCCAGCATGGTGACACCGATGCGTCCTCGCTCAGCGAGCCGTTCGGCGCTCTTCTTTGTGACAATTGTGATGCCGTTCTCGGCTGGCTACGCACTGTCCTACGTGTTCCGGACGATCAATGCGCTTCTGGCAGACGAACTCGGCACAGAGTTGCGCCTCAGTCCTGCAGAACTCGGGTTCCTCACGTCAACATACTTTCTGGCTATGGCCCTTGTGCAGTTGCCACTGGGCGTCATGCTCGATCGTTACGGACCGCGCCGCGTGCAAAGCGGCTGCCTTTTGGTCGCGGCCCTCGGAGCCTGCTTGTTTGCTGTGGCGTCATCGCTGCCTCAACTCATGATTGGACGTGCACTCATCGGTATTGGCTTTGCCACAGCCTTTATGGCCGGCCTTAAGGCGATTGTGATCTGGTTACCCCAAAAGCGTGTCGCGATTGCGAACGGCCTCTTGCTGACGCTTGGTGCGCTTGGCGCCGTCGCCGCGACATTCCCCGCTCAGGTTTCTATCGACACGCTCGGCTGGCGCGGATTGCTTCTGGGCTTGGCCTGGCTGACCGGCCTGACAGCAATGATCATCTTTGTTGTTGTCCCAGAACGAGCACCTGCGTTGCGGTCAAGTCGCGATCCCCAACCGGCGACGCTGGCGGCGATCTTCAGCGACCCGCGGTTCTGGCGACTTGCGCCCATGTCGGCGACAAGCATTGGCACGGCCTGGGCCTTGCAGGCCCTATGGGCGGCGCCTTGGCTCAGTGATGTTGAACAGTTTGATCGACCCGTAGTCGTGCAACATCTGACAACAATGGCGATTGCACTCTGCGTCGGCGGCGTTGCTTTTGGATCGATGGTCGAGGCGGGACGAAAACACGGCATTGCTGCGGAAACGCTTTTTGGATCCGCAGTCCTCGCATTCATGGCGGCACAGCTGACCGTCATTCTCCGATTGCCGGTGCCGGCTGTCGTCCCATGGACGGCAATAGCCATGGCAGGCGCAGCGACGGTGCTATGCACGACCGCTATCTCACGGCCCTACCCGTCCGAAGCATCGGGCCGGGCGAACGCCGCCATCAGCGTTCTGCAGCTTGGCTATGCCTTCGCGGTCCAATGTTTTATCGGCATGGCGATTGATTATTGGCCAAGCGAACACGGGCGACACCCCGTCGAAGCCTACCAAGCCGCTTTCGCAGCGAACCTCTTGGTCCAGGTGCTCGCATTTGCTTGGTTCATCGCTCCTGCCATACGTGGTCACCTGTTCACACGTGGTCTCGCCAGCCGACGCTTGCCGCGAACATTTTCGGCCAATGCTCCGCGAAATGATATGAATCCGTATTTGGCGGCCCAGCGTGCGTGGAGAGAGCGGGTGATCAATGCCGAGACCCAGCTTCAGTCCTGGAGGTTGGCCGCCCTGACATCCATGACGGTGTGCGTCGTACTGGCGTCGCTGGTCGTGCCCAAATGATGCTGGCGAGAAAAATTTTGCCAGATTGCAGGAGTTGCCCGACTGTCACGATGTGGTTCGGCGACTGCAGCCCGACGAATCTGTAACGGGCCGGGCAGCAAAGTCGTTGGCTTGAACTGGCGAGAAGACCTAAGCCTCTATCGTAAATAGTATTTTTTGAGGTTCCGCCCCATCTGGGGCGCGATAGTGATGGTTGCGGGGGCATGCAGCATGCGATGCAGCGGGTGTATTCCGTTCGAGGTCAGCGCGTAGGTAATTCATTGATTGAGCTGCAAAAATTTCACATGCTAGTCCAAATTCCAGCTCACAATTGATCATTCATGGGCCGCAGCAGCTCGACGGTCTTGACCAGTTTCTGGCGCAGCAAGCCAGCTAACAGATCGTCGACACTGTAGGGCGGTGCTTTCAACTGGGAGCGAAGGTCGCGCAGTGCAGCGACGGCGGCATCTTGCTCCCGGCCCAGTAAGGCGGACAGGAAAGTATCGGGCGACTGCGCCATGACGCCGTGCGGCTTGAGTGCCTTCATCGGGAAATGTTTCAGGTTCCATGTGACGATGACGCTGGCGCCGCCATGAACCGCCGCCGCCAGCACATGCCGGTCGTTTGGGTCCGGCAGTTTGAAGCCGTTGATGAAGGTCTCGTATCCCGTCACCAACGCGTCCGGCACGTTTTCGATCATGAGGCGACGCGTGCGGGCGATCTGCAGCTCCGTCAAATCGGGGTGGTCGCGCCGCACCGCCGTCATCCATTCCGAATGCACCGCGTCAGACCAAAGCGGGCGGTAAAGCTTCGCCACGGCGAAATACATCAGCACGTTGCGCAGCAGCGCCGGATACAGCACGTTGGCGTCGAGGAAAGCTGTAGTCGGCGCTGCGGTTGTCAAACGATGGCCTCACAACAATCCGAGTTCCTGATCCAGCGCCACCAGTTCACTCAATGTCGCCCGTCGCTTGGCCTCGTTGTCTTTCTTGAACGCCAGCACGTCCTTCAAGGGCAGACGGCGCTGCTTGCCAACCATCCGCGCCGGGAGTTCGCCTTTCTCGACGAGGCCGACGACGTAAGGCCGCGAAACATGCAGCAGATCGGCGGCCTGGTTCGTCGTGATCTCGGCATCGTCGGCCACCAGCGTCAGGGCCTTACCGTCGCCCATCTCCTTCAGTATGGTGCGGATCATTTGGACGGCGGACGGCGGCATCTCCAGCGTCGTCACTTCCTGACCTGCCTCGACAAGCTGCACACGCACGCTCAGCTTCGCACCCGCCGAATGGGCTTCCAGGACGCGGGACGCTTCGTGGGCAATGTGCGCCTCGTTCGCGGGCGCGATGGTCGGGTCGATGATCGTGCGCGGCATGGGCGATCTCCTTTGATGCTCACTCTAGCACATATACGAAATTTGCGAAACAAATGAATTTTGTGACTTCGAGTGCCGCCATGCTCGCCGATGTACCCGTCGCAGCCCCCTCCTCGCTTTCACATGCTTCTGGCCGTCCACGTCGACCATGGATAGCAACGGCGTGCCCCTGACTGCCAGAAATCAACTTGATATCGAGCACTTTCTGGGGCCCCACCCTGCACCAGCCTTGCTGGCGGCAGGTAGCCGTGCCGTGGACCATGAATGCTCGGGACCTACGGTGCCGCCTTCCCCTTGGTGTAGCTCTTCGCCCAACCGATGAAGCGCGCGTCCTCGTGGCGGGCGGCATCCTTGTCCTTGGCCCATTCGATGTACGCGGCAACCAGCATGTATTTGTCCCAGCCGGGTGCGAA
>JANNEU010000402.1:0-9135 GCA_031379035.1 Hyphomicrobiaceae bacterium
AATCCATGGGGGCCAGCGAGGCGAGCCAATACTGCAAGTGCTTCCACACCGTTTCCAGCGATCTCGATGCTCATTTCAAGCGCCTGGAGCGCTTGCGTGATCCTCTGGAGGTTCGCGGCATCGTCATCGACAAGAAGTATCCTGTGGTCCTGATTCATTGTCCCACTTCACCGCAATCTGCTGGAATTGTCAGCGTGAATGTTGAGCCCTTTCCGACTTCACTTTCAACCCGGATATCCCCGCCCAGGAGATGGGCGAACTCGCGACTGATGGCGAGGCCCAATCCAAGACCAACGCCGGGCCGTGTGATTCCAGCCGTGGACTGCAGCCGCTGAAACTTTTCAAAGATGAGTCCCAGCTTGTCTGCAGGAATGCCGCTTCCTGTGTCGGAGACCTTGACTTCGATGCTGGGACCGCAACGCCGTGAAGACACAATGATCGAACCGGAGGTGGTATACTCTATCGCGTTACCAAGAAGATTCATGAGAATGCGTGCAAGAAGTCGGTCGTCAGTGCAGACTTCCAGCCCACTTTCCATTGGGCGGTGGTGGTGGTGGCTGGCCTGATCTGGCGATGCGGGCGGCGATATCGGCGGCGTCGAAGCCATTCCAGACGGGTTGAGCTGCGGGTTGATTGAGGCTGCTATCGCCGGGGCGGCGGGTGGCGAGGGTGGCGGGTGGTAGTGTGGCCTGCACTGCTGGCGCTTGATCAGCAAGCGCGCGGGCGAAGAAGTCGTCGCCGATAGATTCTTGAGGCATTTTGGCGGTCGGGAGTTTGGCGGTGGGTGCTGTCGCGACGGGTGCTTTAGGTGCGGGCTGCACTGGCTGTGCCGGTTGCTGTGCTTGCGGAGCTGCAGCAACTGGCTTTGGCGCCTGTGGTTTTGGCGGTGGGCCCTGGATCAGCGGGATGACGGTCTCGGTGCCGGGCAGGGCTTTGGGCTCGCGGCCCTGGTGGGCTGCCAGCATCACGTCGTGCCAGAGGCGGGCCGGCATGGAGCCGCCCATGATCTTGTTCATGGCGCGGCCGTTGTCGTTGCCGAGCCAGACGCCGCCGACGAAGTGGCTGGTGTAGCCGACGAACCAGGCGTCGCGGAAATCCTGGCTGGTGCCGGTTTTGCCGGCGGCGGGGTGGCGGTCGAGCGCTGCGCGACGGCCGGTGCCAAACACGAGGGCGGCGTTGAGCATGTCGTTCATCTGGCCGACGTGGGCCTGCTCGATGATGCGGACGGGCGAGCGCACGGGGCGCTGATAAAGCACGACGCCGCGGCCTGTTCTGACGCGCTCGATGATGTGCGGTTCGAGGCGGAAGCCGCCGCTGGCGAAGGTGGCGTAGGCGCCGGCCAGTTCGAGCAAGGTGACTTCGGCGGTGCCAAGCGCGAGGGCGGGGCTGTCGCGCAAGTCGGAGCGGATGCCGAGGCGGTTGGCGACGTCGATGGTTTTGCGGGTGCCGACGTCGATGTGCAGGCGCACGGCGATGGAGTTGACCGATTGCGCGAGGCCCTGGCGCAGGCTCATGGCGCCTTTGTAGGTGCCGTTCTCGTTGCGCGGGCTCCAACCCTTCACGGTGAGCGGCAAATCAAAAACAGTGCTGTCGGGTGTCAGGCCGCTTTCGAGGGCGGAGAGATAGACGAACGGTTTGAAGGCGGAGCCGGGCTGGCGCTTGGCTTTGGCGGCGCGGTTGAACTGACTTTCCGCGTAGGCGCGGCCGCCGACGATGGCTTTGATGCCGCCCTCGGGATCGAGGATGACCATGGAGCCCTGCGCGACCTGGCTGGCTTCGCCCTCGGCAGCGATCATGGCGGTGAGTTTCTGCTGGGCGAGTTTTTGGAGGCGGCCATCGAGCGTGGTTTCGACGACGATTTCGGAGGCAGCGCCGTTGGCGAGCGGCGGCAGGCGTTCGAGGGCGTAGTCGATGGCGGATTCCAAGCCGGTGATTTCGCGACTGGTGACAGGGTTGTGGAAGGCGATGACTTCGGCCAGAGCGTGGCTGGCCTGCGCGTCGTTGATGAGGCCGACTGCCAGCATTTTCTGCACGACGACGCGGGCGCGGGCGCGCGCTAGGACGGGGCTGGCAAGGGGCGAGAATTTGGATGGGGCCTTGAGCACGCCGCCGAGCACGGCCGCCTCGATGATGGTCAGTTCGCGCGCGCTTTTGTTGAAGTAGCGGCGCGAGGCGGCTTCGATGCCGTAGGCACCGCCGCCGAAATAGACCCGGTTGAGATAGAGTTCGAGGATGTCTTTCTTGGAAAGGCGGAGCTCCAGCCAGAAGGCCAGATAGAGTTCTTCGAACTTGCGGCCGAGGCGGCGCTCGGAGCTGAGAAACAGGTTCTTGGCGAGCTGCTGGGTGAGCGTGGAGCCGCCCTGGGCATAGCGGCCGGCGCGCAGATTGGTCAGGGCAGCACGCATCAGGCCGATGGGATCGAGGCCCCAATGGTCGAAAAAGCGGTGGTCTTCGGTGGCGATAATGGCGTCGGTGACGTGACGGGGCAGCAAGTCGATGGGCATGTAGTCGTAGGGCTGGCCGCGTTCGACGAGGACACTGCCGTCGGCGGCCAGCACGCGGATGACCGGGGCGCGTTCTTCCTTGCGGAGCACCATCGGATTGGGGATGGCGATGGTGGTCATCACCAGGGCGAGGCTGAGCAGCACGACCATTACGGTGCTGACCACGGCCATGATAAGACCTGCCCGGCGCAGGCGTGCGCGCAGGGGAGCCGTCGGATCGGCAGCGGCGGGGCCGGCATAGCTTTGGACTGGCGGCTGTGCGGGGGTGGTGCCGTACCAGGAGGGCTCTTGACCACGCGCGGCTGGGCGGGCCGGATCGGCCTCGCGCAGTTTGGCGCTCAACTGGTCGAAGAACCCCATTGGCTCGCCAAAACCTCGAACAAGGCAAGCGCATACCCACACGCGCCAGCCGCAGCGCTGTGGGCCGCAGGACGTGGTGAGGGTAATGCAACAAGAGCTAAGACGGGGTTAACCATCGACGGCATTCGGGCCGCTGGACGACGAAAACGAGGAAAATAGAGTTAATCGACGCTAGGTGGCCTGGCGTGCGATTCTAGAGGCATGGAGAGGTTTTGGCTAGGGAGGTAGCCAAAGACTTCGCAATGCCACTCAGCGGTCTTCCTTGTGGCTCTGAGCGCTATTCTGAGGTGCCAGTCTCGCTCTGTTTTTGCTTCGGAGCCCAAACGAGCCGGAAGATGCTTACTCACTGTCCGGTAAGGTAAATATATGCCGCGTTGGCCGTTTGTTGCCGGCTTGCGCCCTATTGGCCGCGGCTGACGAGGCCATGGGCGAACGAGAGCAGCAGGCCGGTGATCATGCGCGCGGCCAGGGTGAAGCCCATCAAGAGGATCGAGCTTTCGTGCAGCACAGTGCGGGCGATCAGCTCGTACTGAGGGTGGCCCGTCATCGACACGACGCGTTCTTTGACGCCGGCGGCACCCTTCATCAGGGTCAGGGTGAAGTCCGGAAAGAATGCGGCACTCAGGATAAGGCCCGCGACGCCAAGCACGAGCGACAGCGCGACGTTGCCGAGTGAGAGAAGTTGGCGGACTGAGAACACGTGGCGTAGCTCCTTGCGGCGGCAGGCAGGTGTCGTCTGGCGTTATCTGATCCGTTCAATGCGGACCGGTAGGCCATCGCGCGGGCGCGGGATGGGCCAGTGCTGCCACGATGGCGTGTAGCCATCTGCCACGGAAACACGGCTGGTCGATAGCAGGTGGTAGAAGAAAGTCTTGGCTTGCATATAGGCGAAATGCAGGCCGAGGCACATATGCGCGCCGCCGCCGAACGGGACCCAGGCGTATTTGTGGCGCGCGCGGACGGCTTCGTCGGTGAAACGCAGTGGATCGAATCTATGCGGGTCTGGCCACAATGACGGCATGTGGTGGGTGAACAGCGGATTGATACCGACACGGGTGCCGGCCGGAATATCGTGGCCCTGGAAGTGGAAGTCGCGGACGGCACGGCGCGGCACGCTGGGAACTGGCGGATTGATGCGCATGGCCTCTTTGAAAGCCATTTCGCAGAGCGGCATGGCGCCGAGATGCTCGCTTTGGAGCGGTGCGCCGCGCGGTAAGTTCAATGCGGCGATTTCTGCGCGCAGTTTGTCCTGCCACTCCGGGTTCTTGGCCAGCTGGTAGACAAGCGATGTGACCGAGGCAGTCAACGTGTCGTGCGCAGCCATCATGAGAAAGCTCATGTGATCGATGATTTCCTGCTCGGTCAGCAGCGCGCCGTCTTCTTTCGTCGCGCGGCAAAGCTCGGAGAAGAGATCAGCGCCGTTGCCGCCACGGCGTCTTGGAATTTCAGCGCCGAAAAACTCAGCAATGACTTTGCGGCCTTTGACACCGCGCCACATTTTGGTGCCGGGCAGGGGGGACCGCACCATACCGATGGAGGCGGCGACCATGTCGACGAATGCGCGATTGACGGCGGTGGCTTCATCGCCAAGTTTGATGCCGAGGAACGAGGTTGCTGCGAGGTCGAGGGTGAGCTGTTTGATCTTGGGATAGAAGGTGACGTTGGCACTTTCACCTTGGCCCTGGCCTTCGAGATGCCATTCGGCGATGCGGCGTGAGATGCCCTCGTTGAGGGCGGCGTGATAGCTTTTCATCGGTCCGGACTTGAAAGCGACGCCAAGGGCTTTGCGGTGCAAGCGGTGTTCGTCGAAGTCCATCAGCATCAGGCCGCGCGGGAATACCTGATCAAGGATGGGGCCCCAGCCTTCGGCCGACGAGAAGTTCTTGTCGCGGTCAAACAACAGCAGCTCGTTGGCGTCGGGGCCGAGCAGCGAGACGCTGCGGAAACCGAACACGCGGCTGCGGAACACGGGGCCGTACTTGTCGTGCATGCGCTGGGACGAGCCGACGGGATCACGCAGGACCTTGATGGTGTTGCCGACGATGGGCCAGCCGTCATCGCCGGGGATATGGTCGAGGGGATGGGAGCCACGGGCGCGGGCGGCAGTCGTGAGCATGGCGGGGGAGGTCATGGCGGGTCTCCGGCTGGGAGGCAATTCGGGACAACATCGGAGCATAGGAGCCCGCTCAGGGCAATCACGGATGCCATGAGGTGTATGCCATCGCAGGGCAAGGGCACCACATCGCAGCTGCAGGTCGCCGTCGTGGGGTAGACTTGCTGATTGGGCCTGCTTATTGACGAATCTGCAGTTCGCCTTTGCAAGCCCACAGGGGGGACAGGCCGTGCAGTCGCCGTTTCGGTTTTTTCATTCGTTTGTCTTAGGCTTGTTCGGCGCGCTTGGCACCTTCGCATTGTTGCACGCGCCCGATTGGGCGAAGGGCACGCAATTCCAGGTGTATGCCGTGCCGGTGCTCGTGCCGGTGCTGATGCTGCTGTTCCGGTCGAGCCGGGTCATCTCTGAGTTTCTGCTGGAGCGGATGGGCTGGGTGCGGCGCTTGCTCGCTGGCCGCCGTCATATCGAGGGCGACTGGCCCCTGGTCGTCGTGGATGGGAAGTCCTCCACAATGGTCTACTACGGCTTCATGACCATCAGCTTCAAAGGCGGGCAGTATGTCGTCAAGGGGCAGGACTGGACGCCGGATGGTGCGCATGCGCTGAATTTTGGTTCCATGCAGTCGTATCAGAGCGAGCAGACGCTGCATTACTGGTACACGCAAGGCGAAGGCGGCAAGCAACGCGGCTACACGTTCATTGAGTTTTTTCCGCCTGACGAGCGCCCGCTGCGGCACACGGGCGTGTTTCACGACAAAGAACATCCAGACGTGCGGTTTTATGCGCGCAAGATCAAATACGGCTGGTTTGGCAAGCGCCACAAAGCTCAAGAGCAGAAGCGCGCGGCGGCGAAAGCGTTCGCCGAAGAGATCGCGCCACGGTTGCCGGCGCTGGTGCGGACAGGTGTGGATGCCGATTGGGGTTGAGGGCGTTTCGATTGCGCGAACCGGCTATCGTGCAAACTTGAGCAGTGCTGCACCAAAGAGAGTTGCGAACGTGGATGCGAGCTTGGTCAAGCTGAGGCGTTCCTTCATGACGAATACGCCGATCAGCAAGGCGAAGACAATGCTGGTTTCGCGCAGCGCGGTGACGAGGGCGATGGGTGCCTGAGTGAAAGCCCAGACGACGATCACATAGGCGAGAAAACTTGCGCAACCGCCGGTGAGGGTGATCATTTTGCCATCTCGAGCGATGCGCGTCAGCAGGCCTGGCCGGGTGACGGTGGCGAAGATCGCCATGGCGATGGAATCGAGAAGTGCCAACCACGCGAAGAACCCGACGGCGGTGCCGGCAATGCGCGCCGTAGCCGTCCACCAGCGAGTATCCCGCAATAAAGCAGGCGGTAATCAGCGCCATGGTGGCGGCTTCACTGTTGCGGCTGCCATCCATGCTGCGGACGAGGCAGAGGCTGATGATCCCCGCTCCAATCACGGCAATGGCCAGCATCTGTAATGGCGAGAGCGTAACGCCGAGCAGCAGCACTGAAATGGCGGCAACCAAGAGTGGCGCGGTGCCGCGGGCGATGGGGTAGACCTGAGTGAACTCGCCGACCGTGTAGGCGCGCAGAAGGAAGATCTGATAGCCAAAATGCAGTGCAGCACCGGCAATCATGTACGGCAGGCTGGCGGGATCAGGCAGGGGCACGAACGGCAGGGCGAGCAGGGCGGGCGGCGCGTGGCCGATCACCACGGCGGTCATGCTGAAATATTTGTCGCTGCCGCTTTTGACGACGGCATTCCAGGCCGCATGCAGCATGGCCGCCAGGATGACGACCAGGAAAACTGAAAGTTCCAAAAGGCGATCCCCCGCGCGGCGTATCCGAGTGGATAGCGCGATCTATATCCAAGCGTGCATGCAAGCAGCATCGAAACCGGGTCAGCGACCGCCATGGCTCCAATTCTTGAGCGTAGCATGCCATGGCCTGAAATTCCAAAAGCACGCGTGCCGGGTAGTGTCTCAGTTTGAAATTTCTTCGGTGCGCTTTTTGTAAGTGGCTGGACGGCCCGGCTTCGGAGCGGCTGCATCCGTAAAAACGCAAATGTCTTCGAAACTCATCAGCTTGTCAGTGATGCCAGCGGCCATGGCGGGCGTCACTTTGAGCGTCTTGTGGATGCGGCAAAAGTTATAGAACACGAAGTACAGCGAGATCGCGTAAATGTGGCTTTCCAGCTTCTTAGAGAAGCCGTTCGTCAGCCGCGTGAACCGACGCATGCTCATGCGCATAGTAAGATTCTGGCGCTCTACATACGACGTGCTGATGTGCTTATCATCCGGCTTTCCTTCGATTGGCGTCTTGATGATGCCCGTGCACTCCGCCGGGCTGTAGCGGCCCTTGGCGCTCTCAGGCGACGCGCCGTAGAGCTTCACGAGTTGGGCATAGTCCACGTCAGCGCCGAATGCGCCTTCGACGGCTTCGAGATAGGCTTTCAGTCCGTCAGTCGTGAGCTGCACGCGAGTCGCCAAACGAGATGCAACGCCATCAACGAAGTACTTTGCCGTCTCGCCGCTGCGATCCCCAACGTACCATTGCAAGATCAGCTTGCTGTCAGCATCGATGGCCGTCCACGTCCACGTGTCGCCAGCGCCTTCAATCGGCTTCTTCATGGCAGCGACGTTCTTCTGCTTGGCTGCGGTGAAGCTCCAGATTTCGTCCATCTGCACGCGCTTGGAGCGAACGCCAGTGACGTTCTCGTCATGGAAGGCCATGCAGACCTTGCCAGCTTGTTCTAGGATCTTAGCAACCGTGTTGATCGAAACATCGCACACGCGCGAGATCGACCGCATGGACGAGCCCTCGCAGAGCATCGAGAGGATTTGGACGCGCTTGTTCATCGGGAGCTTGTTCATAGATTTAATATATGAACTTTTATGCTTAGCGTCAAGTAAATTCATGGGATTCACAAATCACAACGGCGATGCTATATGCATCGCCGTTGGTCTTCGTCCTCATCTGGCTGAGCCCACAATAAGCCGCCTTACCCCTGCCGGGTGGGCGGCTTTGTCATTTTGCCCGCACCGCGCCCGTGAGCTTGGCAGCGGCTGGAGCAACCCTCCTAACACTCATGTTCACCTCCTGTCTTTTCTCTATGGCTCGGATTTGCGCCATCGTCAAGCGCGGTAATGGCTTGCAAAACGCCATCAACGTAGCGCCGTTGACGCTACAGCGATGGCGTGCTACGAGCTAGGCCTTGGAGGATGCAACATGAGTACTCGAAGCCCTAGCTATCCATCTGTCGATCTCGGCGAAGCTGTTCGCATGATGCTCGGAATCTTTGAGAAAGAAGGTCGCGCCCCTGTGAAGGAAGAAGTTGCGGTTACGCGTATGGGATACGGCGGAATGAACGGAGCATCGCAAAAGGCGCTGTCATCCCTCAGAAAATATGGTCTAGTCGAGGATGTGCCCGGCGGCGTCAAGGTTACCCAAGACGGCATTGTGATTGCTGCGCACAAGAGCAGCCCAAACCACCCAGACCGCAAAGCGGCCCTACGGCGCTCCGCGTTCAGCGTTGAATTGTTCAGTGATATTTTTAGAGACTTCGGCGCAGCACCGAGCGAAGAAAATCTGGCTGCCCAACTGACGATAAAGGGATTTAGCTCGGAGGGTTCAGTGCGAGCCGCAAAGGCATATCGCGCCACAATGGAGCTTGTGGGAGAGGTCGATGAAGGCTATAAGCCAGATGCGCCACCGCTCTCAAAGGTGACACCTGACGCCGATGCTCCCCCGGCTTCGGACTTGGCAGTGGGCGATGTTGTTCAAGTGCAAATCAATGGTGTGAACCAGCTTCCTACACCGAAGCGAGTTCGGGCAATTCAAGAGCACGAAGGGCAAACATGGGTGTTTGTCGAGGGAAGCGACACGGGTATTCCAATGCAGCAAGTCATCTTGGAAGCTAAGGCAAACCCACCACATCCAATTCCACCGCGCTTGGTTGAGCAAAAGCATCCTGCCCCTGACTCAGCAGTAAGTGACGGAGAGCGTGAATGGCTTCGTGGACCCTTGTCCAAAGAGGCAAACTATCGAATTTTTGTTTCTGGCAACCTTGGGCCTAAAGAAATTGGCAAATTGATCAAGTTGTTAGAGGCTCAGAAGGCGGTGCTGTCTGACGACGACGAGTAAACTACTTGTCGTCTTTCTGCCAACGTGCTTTTGCGGCCTGCT
>JANNEU010000434.1:0-12845 GCA_031379035.1 Hyphomicrobiaceae bacterium
CAGCGCTTTGGTGACGCCGCCACCATCCAAACGTTTGGCCGGCGCGTGTCGCCTACGGCAAAATTTTTCCCACCGTTTGTGCGCTGCATCTGATCGCAGAATTTGCCCTGATCGCTAGTTTAACCCTCGACGTGAGAGCACTCATGACCGCCTTCAAAGACTACATCGTCAAAGACATCGGCCTTGCAGCCTTTGGCCGCAAGGAATTGGCCATTGCCGAGACCGAAATGCCCGGCCTGATGGCTACGCGCGCCGAATTCGGGGCCTCCAAGCCGCTGAAGGGTGCTCGCATTGCCGGCTCTCTTCATATGACGATCCAGACAGCGGTGCTGATCGAGACTTTGGCGGCACTGGGTGCCGACATCCGCTGGGTGTCGTGCAATATCTATTCCACGCAAGACCACGCGGCGGCGGCCGTGGCGGCCGCCGGCATCCCGGTGTTCGCCGTCAAGGGTGAGACGCTGGAAGAATATTGGGACTACACCGCCAAGCTGTTCGATTGGCATGGTGGCGGGATGCCGAACATGATCCTCGATGACGGCGGCGACGCCACTATGTTCGTCCACCTCGGCCTGCGTGCCGAACAGGGCGACACGGGCTTCCTCGACAAGCCGAGTTCTGATGAAGAGATCATCTTCTTTGCGCTGCTGAAGAAGATGCTGAAGGCAAAGCCGAAGGGCTGGTTCGCTGAACTCGCCAAGTCCATCCGTGGCGTATCGGAAGAAACCACCACGGGCGTGCACCGCCTCTATCAGATGGAAAAGGAAGGCAAACTGCTGTTCCCGGCCATCAACGTCAATGACTCGGTGACCAAGTCGAAGTTCGACAACCTCTATGGCTGCCGGGAAAGCCTCGTGGATGGTATCCGCCGTGGTACCGATGTGATGATGTCGGGCAAGGTGGCCATGGTCGCTGGCTTCGGTGATGTGGGCAAAGGTTCGGCCGCGTCGCTGCGGCAGGCGGGTTGCCGCGTGATGGTGTCGGAAGTGGATCCGATCTGCGCGCTGCAGGCCGCCATGGAAGGCTATGAAGTGACAACGATGGAAGACGCCACCAAGCGTGCCGACATCTTCGTCACCGCCACCGGCAATAAAGACGTCATCACCGCCGACCATATGCGTGCCATGAAGGACCGTGCCATCGTCTGCAACATCGGCCACTTCGATAACGAAATCGACGTTGCCGGCCTCAAGAACATGAAGTGGCACAACGTCAAGGATCAGGTCGACGAGATCGAGTTTGCCGACGGCAAGCGCATTCTGCTGCTTTCGCAGGGCCGCCTCGTAAACCTCGGCAACGCCATGGGTCACCCGTCGTTTGTCATGAGCGCGTCGTTCACCAACCAGGTGATGGCGCAAATCGAACTGTGGACCAAGCGCGACACCAAGGCCTACGAAAAGAAGGTCTACGTGCTGCCGAAGCATCTGGACGAGAAAGTCGCGCGCCTGCATCTCGCCAAGATCGGCGTGAAGTTGACCGAACTGACCAAGAGCCAGGCTGAGTACATCAGCGTGAAGCCGGAAGGCCCATATAAAGCGGATACCTACCGGTACTGAGGTCAGCGGCGGGTTCTCTAGCCTGCACCCTTGTTATCAGCATTGACGACGGGCCGGTCTCTTTGAGACCGGCCCGTCGGCGTTTCAGAATGATCGGACTGTGGAGATGGTCGGCGCGGTGGCGTATTGTCGATGCAATCGATGTCCAAATACAGCTAAAGAGACGGTGGGGTGTGCTTTGGGCCGGGGACAGGCCGCTCAGCTGGGGTGGGACGCATGAGAATGGGCAGCCGTTTGCGCGCTGCGTTGATGGGCGCGCTCAGCCTCTCTGCGACGGCCGTTGCCGCGCAGGAGCGCGCTGCTGTGGTACGCCGCGAGCAGACCCCGCAGGTGCTGGCGCGCTACCCCGATGTGGCGGTGCGGTTTGATACGCCAGCGCTGCAACCAGGCCGCAAGACTTATACAACGCAAGCGGAGTTGGAAGCCTACATCGAGACGCTGGCTCCTGACCGTCTCGGGAAGCTTGTACTCGGCACGACACCGGGTGGGCGCGCGCTGCCGGCCTTGCTGTTCAGCCTTGAGGGTGTGCAGACGCCGGCGGCGATGGCGGCGCTGGGCCGGCCCATCGTATGGCTGATCGGCCAGCAGCATGGCAACGAACCGGCCGGCAGCGAGGCGATGCTGGCGCTGGCGCGGACACTTGCGGACGGTGAACTGACGCCGTTGCTCGACCGGATCAGTGTCGTGATCATTCCGCGTGCCAATCCGGATGGCGCGGCGGCGGATGTGCGGGACAATCTCGGGGGTGCGGATCTCAACCGCGATCATGGGCTTTTGAGCCAGCCGGAAACCAAGCTGCTGCATGGGCTGGTGCGGCAGTTGCCGCCGGCAGTGGTGATTGATGCGCACGAGTTTACGGTTGGGCGGCGCTGGGTTGAACAACTGGGTGGCATGCAGGCAGTCGATCTGATGGTGCTGTCGGCAACGCACCCGATGGTGCCCGAACGGATCCGTGCACTGGCTGCGCAAGAGTTCCAACCCGCTATCGACCACGCCATGGGCCGCTGGAAGCTCAGGTCGTTTGTCTATCACACGATGTCGGCGCGGGCGGGCGATCGCACGATTTCGAGCGGCGGCACAGCACCGGGCATTGCGCGCAACGCGTTCGGGCTGATGGGAGCGGTTTCGGTTCTGCTCGAGACGCGCGGCGTCGGCATCGGTTTGGAGACGTATCAGCGGCGCGTGGCGACGCACTATATTGCTGCGAAAGCTGTCCTTGAGACGGCGGCGCGTTTGGGGCCGGGACTGGCGGCAGCGCTGGCCGGCGCGCGTGCGGCGGAAGCGCGCTCGACGGCTGATATTGTCATCACGCACACGTCGCCGAAGGTGGCTGTGGTGTTGCCGCTGATCGATGCCGTCACGGGGCAGGACAAGCCGGTGACCGTCGAGATGTTGGATACGCGGACCACCGCCGCAAAAGAGGAACGTGCGCGGCCGGCCGGGTACATTCTTGCTGTCGAGGCTGCAGGCGTCGTCATGGCGCGACTGACACTGATGGGCGCAAGGGTCTGCCGTGTGACGCGGGCAATGGTGGTGCCGTTGGAGCGCTATGAGATCATTGGCCGGGCCGAGGCCGACCCGCGCGCCATCAATCCTGAGCGAAGTATCACGGTGAAGGTACGCGCCGAGCGCGGTGAAGTGACGGCGGGCAGTCTCTATGTGCCGCTTGATCAGCCGCTGGGTACGCGGCTGGCGTTGGCGTTAGAGCCCGATGCGCCGGGCAGTTGGACGACAGGTGAGGTGACGTTGTTGCGCGTGCCGCGGCAGGCCCTGTCGCCCGCGCTGAGTGAGGGGATGGCCTGCACCCCGTGACCGTTCGGCCAAAGCGTGCCACCGTAGGCGCTCCCCCGAACGACAGGTGCCATGATGACCACGCTCTCCGTCGATGCTCGCAATGCTGATCAGCTGGCCTACTGGAACGGTCCCGCCGGCAAACTGTGGACTGAGCGGCAGGAGGCGCAGGATCAGGTGCTGGCACCGGCGTCCGCCGCCCTGCTCAAGGCTGCGGTGGCCAAGGCCGGCGAGCACGTGATCGACATTGGGTGTGGGTGTGGCGCGACGTCGCTCGAGTTCGCGCAGCAAGTGGGCGCGTCCGGCTCAGTGCTCGGTCTCGACATCTCCGAGCAGATGCTGGTGCGGGCCCGGCAACGGACGCCGGCCGAGGCTCCGGTGACGTTTATCGACGCCGACGCGACGATCTATCCGTTCAAAGCGGCGAGCGCTGATCTGCTGGTCTCCCGCTTCGGGGTGATGTTCTTTGCCGAGCCCGCGCGCGCCTTCGCCACCATGCGGACCGCGCTCAAGCCAGGAGGGCGCATGGTGTTCGTCTGCTGGCGCGCGCCGAAGTTCAATCCGTTCTTCATGGCGCCGCTGATGGCCGCTTACAAGCATGTGCCGAAGCTGCCCGTTGTCGCGCCGGATGATCCCGGCCCGTTCGCGTTCCAGAGTGAAGAGCGCGTGCAGCGTATCTTGAGCGAGGCAGGGTTCGCGGATGTAACGATGACACCGCATGACATGACGCTCGATCTCGCGCGCGGGCAAGGGCTGGAGGCGGCGGTGCAAGCCTCGTTGGAAATCGGCCCGGCGCATCGCGCGTTGATGGATCAGCCCGAAGCCTCCCGCACCGCCGCCATTGCCGAAATCCGCGCCACCCTGGCCGCAGCCCAAGTGGGCCAGACCGTGCCCCTCGGCGCATCAATTTGGGTGGTGGGCGCGAGAGTGGGGTAGTCGACGGCACTTGGTGAGCGAAATCGGACTTGGGGCGCTGTTGACGCCGTAGAATATTGGACCCATCGCGCCTACCCGTTCCCTGAAAGAAACGGCGCGATGGTCGCTTATGAGAATTCGTCGCTGAGTATGCCTATGCCAAGGACAAATTGTGCAGCACCAAGGCCAATGGGTAAAAGATGCAAAACCTGAGCCCACCCCGTAAACGGCATCCAGTTGTTCACAAAATATATACTAACGTATGGAATGGCGATCAGCAGAAGTGCAAAAAGCATCGTGTTCCCAAAGATATTTCCAGGTTCCTTTTTTGCCGAAGCTAGAACAGCCCAAACACAAGTTGCTGCAAGGCCATAAAACGCAAAGCTCATCACCCAAGGCCATGTCGCACTATTAGTGAAACTGCCGTGCAATACGATGGAGAATGATTTTAGGAGTGCGCTTGGTAAGTAAAGAATGGCTGCCAAGAGGCATCCAACGGCACCAGCGACTCCCTCCCAGTCTGTCTTTGATTTAAGTGCTGCGGGAGGTACTGTGAGGGTCGCCGTGCCAGCTTCCTTTTTGGCTTCCGATGTGGCGGCTGTTTGCTTTTTTGTGTCTAAGCTATGGGTGCTGCTCTCGGCTTCTACTTTCAACACTGCGGGGGCAGACGGTGCAGCGCCACCCTTCAACGCGTCCAGTTCTTTTCTGACCGATCCGAAAGCACTGAGATATGTCGCCGCGTCTTTGGCTTGTTTGTCGCGCTCGACTTTGAGGGTGTCGCGCTCTGTGATGAGCTTGCTCTGCGTGGCTTTTGCCTCAGCAAGTGCGTCATTGAGAGAATTCTTCTCAGCCGACAGCCTGTCCCGCTCGCGCCGCAGATCACCTTGTGCCCGAACTTCTTTCTCGTGCGCATCCTCCAAGTTGCGCACCTTCTCGTCCGCTTCCTGCAAGCTGCGCCGTCCTCTGGTGATATGGCGGTCCAGCTCTTTGAGCTTGCGGCCCATCCATGGAGGTGCCGCGCTGTGCTCTGCGAAGGCTACCAGCTTTGCCCACTCCAGGTCTCGCTGGTCGCCCCGCCAGCCTTGGAGTTTAAGGGCCTGTACTGATGATGAGTGAATGCTCATGTCCAAGGTACGCATCGGCTCTAAAAGGATTTCCAGCAGCGGTTTGACTTCTTCCTTGGCGACGCGGACCTCATAGGCCACGTTGTCAGACGTTGACGAATTTGGGGTCCAAAACACGATCACGCATCGGGACGTCATGAGTTTGCGTTTGATCCACGGTTCCCATTTCTCGCCGACCGGCGTTTCCATATCCCAAAATACGTCGAACCCGAGCACGGAGAGTGCTTCGTGGAAGGGACGGACGCGCTCGCGATCCTTGCTTGAATAAGAAAAGAAAATCTCGCTCAATCAGGCCCCCGGGATGGGTCGCATCCAGCTGATCAGAATGTCTAGGCACCAGTTCTACACGGCTGACGATAGCAGCTCAACACCGATGATAGGCTGAACCACATCCGGCTTGTCCCAGTCGCAGCCTGTGCGTAGTCTGAGTGTGATCCTGCGGGTATTGTCCCGTCGCCGGCTGGGCCGGAACCGGAGACCCCCCTCATGACGACACCGACCATCGACGTGGACTACCTGATCATTGGCGCTGGCGCGGCGGGCATTGGGTTTGCCGATGTGCTGGTTGCGGAGACCAAGGCGACGGTGGCGATTGTGGATCGGCGGCAGAGCCCGGGCGGGCACTGGAACGATGCGTATCCGTTCGTGCATCTGCATCATCCCTCGCATTACTATGGGGTGCATTCGCGCACGCTCGGCGACAAAAGTGTGCAGCGTGCCGGGCTCAATGAAGGGCTGCTGCATATGGCGTCGGGGCCAGAGCTGGTCGCTTACTACGATGACGTCATGCAGCGACATCTGCTGGCCTCGGGCCGCGTCCAGTATTTCCCGATGAGCGATGTGGACAGCTCCGGCTCCATCACATCGCTGCTGAATGGCCAAAAGCGACAGGTGAAGGTTGGTAAGAAAATCGTCGACGGCACGATGGCTGGCACGACCGTACCTTCAACACATACGCGGCCGTTCGAGCTGGCCAACGACGTGCGTTGCATTCCGCTGAATGAACTGCCGCGCGTGAAAAGCCCGCCGGTGGGAGGGTTCTGCGTCGTCGGCTCCGGCAAGACCGGTATGGATGCCTGCACGTGGCTGCTGGAGCATGGCGTGGCCCCCGATCAGATCCGTTGGATCATGCCGCGTGATGCGTGGTGGATTGACCGCGCGAGTGCGCAGTTTACGGAAGAGTATTTCGAGGCGTCCGTCAGCAACATCGCGTCGCAGATGGAAGCCATGGGACAGGCTGCCTCGGTCGACGACCTTTTGCTGCGGCTGGAGGCGTGCGGCGGGCTGGTGCGGCTCGACAAGAACGTGACACCGTCAATGTTTCATGGCGCGACCGTCGCGCCGCGCGAGTTGAACGCCCTGCGCAGCATCAGGGACATCGTCCGGCTTGGCCGCGTCAAGCGAATCGGCGGCAGCGAGATTGTTCTCGACAAGGGCACGGTGTCGGCGCGCGCGGATACGCTGTATGTCGATTGTTCAGCGGCAGGCTTTGCGGTGCGCGCGGTTGAGCCCGTGTTTCAGCCAGGGCGCATTGCCTTGCAGATGCTGAAGTCGTTTCAGCCGAGTTTCAGCTCGGCGCTGATCGCGCATGTCGAGACAGCTTATGCCGACGATGCGGCGAAGAATGCGCTGTGCGTGGCTGTGCCGCCGCCCAAGCATGCAACGGATTGGCTGAAGATGATGGCGGCATCGATGCGCAACCAGAATGCCTGGAGCAACACGCCCGAGTTGATGGCGTGGATTCTCAACTGCCGGCTTGATCCGATGACGGCGCTGATGCGCAACGTCAAAGAGACCGACACGGCGAAGCTCGCTGTGCTGCAACGGAGCCGCCACGCCATGCGCCCCGCCGTCGCCAACATGCAGAAGTTGATGGCGATGCGGTGAGGGCGGTGGGTGGGCGTCACCGCCCCCGGACGAGGTCAGCGGCTTTCTCGCCGATCATGGTGGAGGGTGCTTGCGTGTGGCCGCCGATGAGCGTCGGCATGATGGATGCGTCGGCGATGCGGAGGCCTTGAATGCCGCGCACTTTGAGCGTTGCGTCCACGACGGCTGCGGGATCGCTGCCCATCTTGCAGGTTCCGACGGGGTGATAGAGCGTTTCGGCGCGCTGGCGAATGCCGGTCATGATGTCGGCGTCACTGACCAGGTCTTTGCCGGGCAGATGCTCTTCGCCCCGATAGCGCGCCAGCGGTGCTGCGTGTGCCAGCTTGCGGGCGTATTTCACACCCGCCAGCAAGGTGTCCGCGTCGTTCTGCGTGCTGAGGTAATTGGCTTTGATGCACGGGGCGGCCGCGGGATCGGCGCTGGTGAGTGTGATCGTACCGCGGCTCTCGGGCCGCAGCAGAACCGCAGCGATCGTGAAGCCGTGTCCCTCGGGATTGCCGGCACCATGGGCGACGAAAAAGGCCGGTGCGAGGATGAGTTCGATGTCGGGCGCCGCCAGCCCCTCCCGTGTGCGGATGAAGGCGACGCCTTCGCCGACATTCGAGGTGAGCGGTCCGCGCTTGGCGAGCAGATAGCGTGCGAGACTGCCGAGGCTTTCGGCACCAGCGAGCGAAACGGGCTCACGTGAATGATAGATCGCGCCGGAGGCCAAGTGGTCCTGGAGGTTCTGGCCGACGCCGGATTTATCGGCAACAATGCTGATTCCATTTTGCTTGAGGTGTGCTGCAGGGCCGACACCGGACAGCATGAGAATGTGCGGGCTGCCGACGGCTCCAGCGGAAAGGACAGTTTCGCGCGCGGCGGTGGCGGTGACCGTTTGTCCGTCGGCGCGATACCGCACGCCGGTTGCGCGCGTGCCGTCAAATGTCACGGCTTCGACCAGCGCGCCGGTCACCACCTGCAGATTGGGCCGCGCCATCGCCGGCCTGAGGAATGCGTCTGCCGCACTCCAGCGCTGACCGCGCTTCTGGTAGACATGGGCGAGGCCGATGCCGTCCTGTGTCGGGCCGTTCAAATCGTCGATGCGCTGGAGACCGAGGCTTTCACCAGCGGCGATAAACGCCTGCGTGATCGGGTTCGGCGAGCGCTGGTCGGAGATGGTCTGCGGGCCGTCGCTGCCATGAAAGCCGTGTGCCGCGCCGCTGCCGGTGAAGCCTTCGCTGCGGCGGAAGTAAGGGAGCACGTCGTCATAGCCCCAGCCGGTGTTGCCGAGCTGGCGCCATTGGTCGTAGTCGGCGCGGTTGCCGCGCACATACATCATGGCGTTGAGCGAGGTGGAGCCGCCCAACATCTTGCCGCGCGGCCAGAACATCTGCCGGTTGTCGGCGTGGGGTTCGGTTTCGGTGCTGAAGGCCCAGTCAGCCTCGCTGCGGAACAACTTGGCGAAGGCGGCAGGAATTTTGACTTCCCGCTTATTATCCTGCCCACCCGCTTCGAGCAGCAGCACCTTGGTGCCCGGGTCCTCGGACAATCGCGCCGCGAGAGCACATCCGGCCGCACCGGCACCCACGACAATGAAATCGCACTTGTGGGTTGCATCGGTCATGGCGTGTCGCTCCCGGTTGGATCTTGTTTTGAAATGTGGTCCCGCTACATGTCACAAGAGACACTGACCGGACGCACTCGTGCAAGGGCCATGCGCGCGGCTTCTGCGTGAGCCCGATGTTGACACCTCCATGCAGGATATCCCGTGACCGACGTGACGATGACTGAAGTGGCGGTGTTGCTGGCAGCCCTGGCTATCGCTGCACCCCTCGCCAAATGGATGGGGATGGGCTCCGTTCTAGGCTATCTGTCGGCCGGCGTGCTGCTGGGGCCCTATGGCATTCAGCGCATTTTCTCCGCCACCGAGGCCAACGAGCTGCTGCATCTGGCAGAGTTCGGGGTGGTGCTGTTGTTGTTCCTGATCGGGCTGGAGCTCAAGCCCAAGCGGCTGTGGTCGATGCGGTCGTCCATCTTTGGGCTCGGTGGCGGGCAAGTGGGGATTACTGCGGTGGTGCTGGCTGTGGCCGGCTCCGCGTTTGGGCTCGCGCCATTGACGGCGCTGTTCATCGGTCTGGTGCTGGCACTGTCGTCGACCGCGTTCGCGCTGCAGGTGCTGGAAGAAACCGGTGAGTTGCCGGCGCGCCATGGACGCCTCGCGTTCGCCGTGTTGCTGTTTCAAGATCTGGCGGCGATCCCCTTGATTGCGCTGGCGCCCTTGTTCGCGGTGGCGGCCGTTGGCGCGGGTGCCAAGATGGACCTGGTGGCCGCAGCCAAAGGTCTAGCGGTGATTGCCGGCGTGATCGTCGCTGGCCGGTTCGTGCTGGATCCGGTGTTGCGGCTGGTGGCGCGTGCCAAAGTGAAAGAAGCCATGACGGCTGCGGCGCTGTTGCTGGTGGTCGTCGTGACCCTGGTTATGCAGGCGGCTGGCTTGTCCGCATCACTCGGCGCGTTTCTCGCTGGTGCGCTGCTGGCCGAGAGCAGCTATCGCCATGAACTGGAAGCCGATCTTCAGCCGTTCCAGGGACTGCTGCTGGGGCTGTTTTTCACGGCCATCGGGATGTCGCTTAATCTGCTGCTGCTGTGGCAAAGCCCCTTGTTGGTTGCGGGCCTTGTGCTGGGGCTGGTGGCGGTGAAGACGGCCGTGCTCGGCGGTCTTGGTCTCTGGCGGGAGGGGTTGGCAGCGCGTCCGGCCCGCCGGCTCGGCATCTCGCTCAGTCAGGGCGGTGAGTTCGCGTTCCTGCTGCTGACGACGGGGGTTGCCGCCGGCGTGCTCATGCGTGGCCAGGCGGAGTTGCTGAATGTCGTGGTCACGCTGTCGATGGTGGCCACGCCGCCGCTGCTGATGCTGGAAACGTGGCTGACCGGCCGGTCGGCGCAACCGCAACCCTTGTATGAAACGCTGCCCGAGAACGACGGTCATGTTATCATTGCTGGCTACGGCCGTGTGGGGCAGGTCATTTCGCGCGTGCTCAGGGCGCGCAAGATCCCGTTCACCGCGCTGGACATCTCGGCCGAGCAAATCGAACTCGTTAAAAAGTTTGGCGCGGAAGCCTTCTTTGGCGACGCCAGCCGCATCGACATCCTGCAGGCCGCGCAGGCGGGTAAGGCGCGCGCATTCGTGCTGGCGATCGATGACATCGAAGCCTCCATGCGGACCGCTGAGATCGTGCGTAAGCACTATCCCAACCTGCCGGTCTTCGCGCGCGCGCGCAATCGAACGCATGCCCACCGATTGCTGGATCTCGGCATTACCGATGTGCATCGTGAGACGCTGCACTCGTCGCTGGTCATGACGCGGCAGGTGCTGATGGGGATCGGCATCAAAGAGCGCGAGGCCAAGTCTCTGGTCGAGACATTCCGCAAGCACGATGAGCGGCGGCTCAGTGAAGACTACAAGCAATATACGGACGTTGAGAAGCTGCAGGAAAAGTCACGATCGGATGCAGCGCGGCTCGAAAAGCTGTTCATGGAGGACATCGCCGAAGCCGCCGCTGCAGCAGCGGCGCAGCCTGCCGATAAGCCGGCTGGCGCGGCTAAGAAGGAGCGCATGGCCGGCTAGTCCGAGCGGTTTGGAAACGCTCGGCGAGGGTCTTCTGAGCCGAACTGTCTAATTATCGACCTTTGCGTTTTTTGCACTGCTGCCGCGCGAACGTGCGCTTTTGCGTCTCTTGGACTGTGGTTCAATTGACGGTGATTGTGGCATGGGTTACCCGCCACGCTTAGGTTGCCTGCGTCCAAAAAACGCCTCGTACTGGAGACTGTCCCATGCCGCAATCCATCGAATACGGCCATTTCATCGGCGGCAAGCGCGTTGCGGGCAAAAGCGGCAAGAAGGCCGATGTGTTCCAGCCCATGGACGGCTCGGTGCGGGGCACGGTCGCGCTGGCCTCCAAAGCCGAAGTGCGTGCGGCCGTTGAAGATGGCCTCAAGGCACAGCCGGCCTGGGCTGCGACCAACCCGCAACGCCGCGCGCGTGTGATGATGAAATACGTCGATCTTATCAATCGCGACATGGACAAGCTCGCGGATGTGCTGGCGCGCGAGCACGGCAAGACCGTTGCGGATGCCAAGGGTGACATTCAGCGCGGCCTCGAAGTGGTCGAGTTTTCCATCGGTGTGCCGCAGCTGATGAAGGGCGAGTTCACCGACGGTGCCGGTCCGGGCATCGACATCTATTCCATGCGCCAGGCGCTGGGCGTTGTGGCGGGCATCACGCCGTTCAACTTCCCGGCCATGATTCCGCTGTGGAAAGCCGCGCCGGCGATTGCCTGCGGCAACGCATTTATCTTGAAGCCATCCGAGCGTGATCCGGGCGTTCCCATCATGCTGGCCGAACTGTTTATCGAAGCCGGCGGACCTCCCGGCATCTTCAACGTCATCAACGGCGACAAGGATGCGGTGGATGCCATCTTGGATGATCGCGATATCCAAGCGGTCGGCTTCGTCGGTTCCACCTCGATTGCTGAATATGTTTATTCGCGCGGCTGCGCGGCGGGCAAGCGCGTCCAGTGCTTCGGCGGTGCCAAGAACCACATGATCATCATGCCGGACGCGGATCTCGATCAGGTCGTGGATGCGCTGATGGGTGCGGGTTACGGCTCGGCCGGCGAGCGCTGCATGGCGATTTCGGTGGCGGTGCCAGTTGGCAAAACGACGGCCGATGCGCTGATCAAGAAGCTGATCCCGCGCGTTGAAAGCCTGAAGATCGGCCCCTCGACGAGCGCCGACGCGGACTTCGGCCCGGTGGTAACCAAGGAAGCGTTGGCGCGCATCAAGGGCTATGTCGATGTCGGCATCAAAGAGGGCGCCAAGCTGCTGGTCGATGGCCGCGACTTCAAAATGCAGGGCTACGAGAACGGCTATTACATGGGTGGGTGCCTGTTCGACAATGTCACCAAGGACATGCGCATATACAAGGAAGAGATCTTCGGTCCGGTGCTCGGCGTGGTGCGCGCCAACACCTATGAAGAAGGCCTCGCGCTGGCCAACGATCACGAATACGGCAACGGCGTCGCGATCTACACGCGCGACGGCGACACCGCGCGGGATTTCTCAGCCCGCGTGCAGGTAGGCATGGTCGGCGTCAACGTGCCGATCCCGGTGCCGTTGGCGTACTACACGTTCGGTGGCTGGAAGCGGTCATCGTTCGGCGACCTGAACCAGCATGGGCCGGACAGCGTTCGCTTCTATACCAAGACCAAAACTGTCACGAGCCGTTGGCCCAGCGGCATGAAAGACGGTGCCGAGTTTGTGATCCCGACGATGAAGTGAGAGGGGGCGGGGCAACTCTCTCTTCCGGTCTCCCGGAAATTTTCGCCGCGGGAGCGCGGAAAATATCCGGGATCGGTCTTTGTTGGGGGGTGGTTGTGTCTAGGGCACGGGCCGGGAACTCCGCTTTTTTTCTCCTGACTGCTCTCACTTACTTTGCTTCGCTTGGCTTCCGGGCCTTTCTTTCGTTCGACCTCGCCGAAGGCTTTCTTCCGCCCCGACCGCGTATCAGCGCGGCCGTCGCGCACAGACGCCGTCA
>JANNEU010000436.1:0-4005 GCA_031379035.1 Hyphomicrobiaceae bacterium
CCGAACACCATCTGGCGGATGAATTTCGACGGGTTCGGATCGAGATCCAGCACGCGCGCACAGAGTTTCAGAAACACCGGATCAGATGTGCCGCGCACCATCTTCACGAACGCGAGGTGGCCATAGACGATGTTGCGATACGCGCCGCCGGGGTTGCGCGGGCCGTTGGTCATGTCGCGGCCGCGATAGCGTTTGAAATGCTCTTCGCCGGCAGCGTCGAGGCCGAACTTGCTCCAGGCGTGCAGCATGGCGCGCAGCTGCCGGATACGAACACGGGCGACATTGACCTTCTCATTCACACAAAGCCCAGTGACACTCTGGCGGACGCCGCGGCCCTGCAGCCGCACTTTGCGCGCGTTGATGCGAAAGCCGCAGGCGACAATGGCCTTCGACAGCTCATCACCCGCAACAACAGTCTGCAGGCCATCGGCCGCCTGTTCCCGCACCGCGAGGCTGGCGGGAAATTGCGCATCATCGGTGGAAAACGTGATGTCGTCAGCGTAACGCGAGTAGGCGACATGGGTGCCGCGCGCGAGCCGTAACAGCGCACGATCCAGCGGCACCGCAATCAAGTTCGACAACACCGGCGACGTCGGCGCGCCCTGCGGCAAACCATTCTTGTGAGTGGCGATCTGCGCGCAGACGGTGGCGGCGGGCGGAGCCATGTCGAAGGGCGGCTTCATAAAGAGCCCGCGCACGCGGCCGAAGTTCACGGTCGGAAAGAAGTCTTCGAGATCGATGTTCAGCACCCAGCGCTTGCCGGTATGCGATTTCGCATTGGTGACAATGCCCTTCGCAGCAATAAAACCATGCGCGTTGGGATGCGGGTCATAGAGCTTGTCGAGATCAGCCTTGAGCTTGTCTTGCAGCTCTCGCACGAGGCCATGCGGCGCATGGATGGGCCGCATGCCGCCGGTGCGCTTGGGGATCTCGAAGGCGCGATAGCGGACATTCTCCGGTGCCTTGTAGAGCGTCCACAACATGCGGCCGAGCGGCGCGTCGAAGTAGTCGGCCACGTCGCGCGCGGTCTCAAGCGGCTTGCCGTCCAGCCGAAACGGCGGCGGGTGATCCGGTGCCAGCGCCGCCCTCAGCGCATCCAACGCAGTCATATCAGGCCGGCTCATGTCAGGCATAAAGCATCCCGCCCCTCGTACCTTACGCATCCCTACGGGCGCGCCCGTAGGGATGAAGAGTGACATTTATTTTCCGCCGCAGGATCGACAGCAGACATAGAAGGGCGGGATGCCCTGCGATAATCTTTCTACGTTTCAGTGCGGCGGAAATGCGGCGGATGTGGATGTGTACAGCGCGCCGACATCAGCAGGCATGTTCAGCCGGCATGTACAGTCATCGTGGCGGCACCGCTCAGCCACATGTCCTCCATGCGGTCCATCGTGCTGGCGTTCGCCAGCCGTTCCCTGATTGTCGGCTATGCAGAGGGAGACCGTCCGTGGTCGAGGGGCAGTGTGACTAGCGAAAATGACCCAAACCTTCCTGTCCGCTTTTCGATCCTACGTCAGCTGCCCTCCCTATCAGCCGCCGTCGACTAGGCTGCCGAGCGCCCGCCGCGTGACTCGGATTTGGCCTGGGAGACTAACAGAGCGTGATGCCGTGCCCAGATTGCTTGCAGGGCTTTAGAGCGGCTCGTGGGCTTCTTACCGGTAAAGGTTCGGGCAATTGCCACGACCTCTGCATTCGAGATCGCCGAATCGTTCTCTAGTTCTCGGTAGGGAACCGAAAAGTCCTCATCGCCGAGGCATTCGTCCAAGCGCTTGACGAATGCGCGCACAACCTCGGGCCGAGCTTCGACGGCTATCTGCTTGCTGGCCTTCGGAGCATTCAAGAGGGCGATGGCCGACGTAGCAAAAGCGTGAGTATCGAACGCGCCCTGCGAGGCAACAATCGAGTTGAGCGAATCGAGCAGCCCGGCAAACTTCACAGCCCCTGCAGACTTCGCAAACGCGCTTGCCATGTGAAGGGCCGGGATCACCTCATGTGAGCCAGTCCCCTGCACTGCAGAGAGCTTCTTGAGGGTCGCTGCAGTCGTCTTTTCGGGTGACTGAGCGAAGATTGTCGCCAACATCCCAACATCATGCGATGCTGTGAGCTGCGATAGAGCCGTTAGAGCGGCTGCAAAGTCCTTCTGTGTCATGTCGAGTGATCTCCTCTCTCATGTGCCTGAGTCTCCGTTATCCCAATCTGCCTGGCGACATAGTCAGCAAGGCTACCCATAGCTGTCCGAATCTGTGTCTGTCGGGCACCATTTCCCATGCTTAGATAAGCGATTCCTTCATTGGCGTCGTTCACAAATGCGGTACTTTCCCGCATGAAATGTTGTGCGTCCAACAACCCGCTGGGAAAATTACGCTTTCTCAGCGCGTCAGCGATCAGCAAAAGAGCGTCGCGTTCAGCCGGACGTTCCACGTTACTGCTCACCATAGTGCCCACAACGCCGACATACGAGAGCTTGGGGCAAATCTTTTCCTTCTTCAGAGTCTCGACTTCCTCACAATATGCGACCACGGCCTCGGCCGAAGGTGTGTCTAATATGGTTGGGATGAGCAAATGTGTTGCAGCGCAAAAGGCCTGGATCACGCCTGTGGTCACGCGCGGTGGGCAATCTATGACAATGACGTCGAAGGCTTCTCGAACCGCCTTGGTCTGCAACAGCTCGGCAAGATTGTACCGGATGTCCTTCCGCACAAAGAGCCGTCCCACAAGTAAATCGGCCAATCGCTTATGCCACTGCTTGCTCCTAAGGGGCGCACAGCTAAGCAGCCATTCAATGATGAGGCGATTGTCCGCCTGGGCAAGGTCGTAGTAGGCAGGGATGATCTTGAGACGCGGCTCGCCCGGAACCTCCCTCGCACACTGAACGAAGATATTAGGCTCAAGGTCACCGCTGATCGCGCGCGTTGCGAGTGAATCCTGTCCCTTGCGTGCCCAGTCGGCAATCGAGCGCAACGCCATGTTTGACACCGTGCCCTGGTAGTCTAGGTCAATGAGGAGGACTTTCTTTTTCCATTCGCGCGCCCAGTATGCCGCCAAGTTGGCCGCTAAGGTCGTCTTGGCCACTCCGCCCTTATTGTTGCCAACAACCAAGACGCGAGTGCCGAAGTTGTCCTCGTAGTTCTCCGGCTTCGAGGTCGGCTGCAACCACAGGCCCTTACCCTCTTGTGGGCCGTCCTTGGTGCGCTCACGAGCGACTGCGGATAGCGCGCGCGATCGGCTATTCAAGAAGCAGCTAAAGATAAGCAGCTGCCGCCAGACAACTCGGCCTACGATAATACCGAGTACAGTCAGTAAGGCGACCAGAGGCTCTTTGCCAACCAAATCGATGAGCCACTTGTACGCTTCCATCGCTGCTTCCCCCGTACACAGATGTAGCGTTCACGCGTAGCTCGATGTCCCGGCGTGTGCAAACGAAAACCCCAGGCAGTTTGCTTGAGCACGTTCCGGCCGCCATAACTTGGGGATGTCCGAGTGCGGTTAGGGCAGACATGAGTCGCGCTCGTGGCGACTGCCGCTCTTGTGCCCACCCTTGCCGAACCACCATCGGCGCCGGTTCGGAAGGTATCAGGGCACAGCTTCCGACGGCCACGTTTTGTTCGTCAACTGGCAGCAAACGGGTGTTGACCGTCCGGCATTTGATCGGCAACTGTTGGGGCAGTCGTGACCCGGTGCTGACGTCGCAAAGCACTTTTATCCCCTCTCCCCGTAGCGCCTTCGCGCGTGCGGGGAGAGGGTTAGGGTGAGGGGAGAGGGTTAGGGGGCAGCTGCTTGCTCCGAACGGAAACACGAGCGTCACTTGATGCGCACCGCACAACCCTGGCGAACCAATCGCGCACGAGTTCTGCACGATGCCAGCACGTCCGCTGAAGACACGCTTTGGGACGCGCTGCGCAACCGGCAGCTTGGTGGTTTCAAATTCGCGCGGCAGGTGTCGATCGGTAAATATTTCGCGGACTTTGTGTGCCGTGAACTGAAGCTCGTCGTTGAGGTTGA
>JANNEU010000472.1:0-26434 GCA_031379035.1 Hyphomicrobiaceae bacterium
CTGCGCGTCGCAATTCTTCCTGTGCTTGTTGAGGCCAGGAGTCTGCTCGATCGAGTACGTCGCGGAGCTGCCCGTTCATTGTTGTTGCCTGCTGTGGTTGCTACACTTGGAAGGATAGATAGCCGATTTAAGCCTTTGACACAAAGTCGCGCCATTGCCTTCAGGCCATTCACCTACTTCTCCGTCTCAACCAGGCCTTTGACGAACCAGCGCTGCATCAAGACGACGACGAGGACAGGCGGCAGCATCGCCACCATGGTCGTCGCGAGCACGATGTTCCATTCGGTCAGCGCGTCGGCCGTGACGATCATCTTCTTGATCCCAATGACCACCGTCTGCATGTCGTCGCGCGTGGTAATGAGCAGTGGCCAGAGATACTGGTTCCACCCATAGATAAAAAGAATGACGAACAAGGCAGCGATGTTGGTGCGCGACAACGGCAGCACCGTATCCCAGAAGAACTTGAGCGGGCCAGCACCGTCCAGCTTAGAGGCTTCCACCAGTTCGTCGGGAATGGTCATAAAAAACTGACGAAAAAATAGCGTCGCAGTCGCCGACGCAATGAGTGGAACCGTCAGGCCCGCGTAGGTGTCGAGCAGATGCAAGTCGGCGACGATCTTATAGGTTGGGAAGATGCGCACCTCGACCGGCAGCATCAACGTCATAAAGATCATCCAGAACGCCGTACGGCGGAACGGGAATTTGAAGTAGACAACCGCATAGGCGGACAACAGCGAGATCGCTATCTTGCCGAGGGCGATGACGATCGCCATCCAGAAGCTGTTGACGAGCATCTGGATCACGGGTTGGCGCGTCGTTCCGGTGGTGCCCTTGAAAAGAGCTTGGCTGTAAGTCTCCCAGAAGACAGGGCCGGGCCACGGTGGCATGGTGCCGGTGGCGATCAGATCCTTGGGGTGCGTCGAGCCAACGAAGCAGAGGTAGACCGGAAACGCGATCACGAGCACACCGATCACCAGGATCACGTGCGCGAACACATCGCTCCAGCCGCGCTTTTCAACCATGGAAGTGGGCTCGCATCAGTACGTCACCTTGCGCTCGATAAAGCGGAACTGCACCGCGGTGAGGGCCACGACGATGGTCATCAGGGCGACGGACTGCGCAGCCGACGACCCCAGATCGCCACCCAGGCGGCCATCGAAAAAGACCTTGTAAACGAGCGTTTCTGTTGCCTTCGAGGGTCCACCAGCGGTGGTGGCGTCAATGATCCCGAAGGTGTCGAAGAAGGCGTAGACGATGTTGACGACCAGCAGGAAAAAGCCCGTCGGAGCAAGCAGCGGGAATGTCACCGTCCAGAACCGCCGGGTGCGCGAGGCACCATCGATGGCAGCGGCCTCGAACACAGCGCGCGGGATCGCTTGCAGGCCCGCGAGAAAGAACAGGAAATTATAACTGATCTGCTTCCAGACAGAGGCCATCACGACCAAAGTCAACGCATGGCCGCCATCAAGCAGCGGGTTCCAGGCAACACCGATCCGCCGCAGGAACTGCGCCACGATGCCGAGCGAAGGCTGGAACATAAACAGCCACAACACGCCGGCGATCGCGGGTGCGACTGCATACGGCCAGATCAGCAACGTTTTGTAGACGCCGGCACCTTTGATTTGCTTATCCGCTTGCACGGCCAGCAGCAGCGCGATGGCAAGTGCGGGCACTGTCACAAGCGTTGAAAAGAGCGCCGTCGTGGCGATGGCTTTGTAATACTCACCCTGCGCGAAGAGCGATTGATAGTTCTCAAACCAGACGAATGAGGTTTTGAGGCCAAACGCGTCTTGCAGCAGGAACGATTGCCAAAGCGCCTGGCTGGCCGGCCAATAAAAGAACACAAGCACCACAAACATTTGTGGGGCGAGCAGAAGATAGGGCAGAAGCTGTCCCTGGAAGATGGAACGCTTGTCCATGCGACCCCGACTTTCAAGGCTGCTGATCCGCCCGATTGCGCTTTGCAACCGGGAGGATCAGAGCGCCGACGCGCTATTTATCGGGATACAGTCTTCTCGAACTGCCGCAGGACGGCATTGCCGCGGTTGACGGCGTCGTCGAGTGCTTGCTTGGCAGTCTTCTTGCCGGCGAGAGCGGATTCAAACTCTTCCGCCCACATGTCGCGCATCTGAACCATATTGCCGAGGCGCAGGCCACGCGAGTTCTCGGTCGGCTCTTTGTTGGTCAATTGCAGCAAAGGCGTTTCGAGATAGGGCGCATCTTTGTAGAAGCCGGACGCCTTCACTTTGGCATAGGCTGCTTTCGTAATCGGCAGATAACCCGATTGCGTGTGCAAACGCGCTTGCAGGTCGGTGTCAGAGAGGTACGTGAAGAACTTGGCAATGCCTTTGTATTCTTCTGGCTTCTTGCCACTCATCACCCACAGCGATGCGCCACCGATGATGGAGTTCTGGGGTGCGCCGGCAACATCTGGATAGTATGGCATCGGTGCGTTGCCGAAATCGAACTTGGCGTTGGCTTTGACGGCACCAAAGAACGCCGAAGAGGTCATGAAAATGGGGCATTCACCCGAGGTGAAGCGGCCTTCGCCGGTGTTGGTGCGACCGGAGTAGTCGTAGGTCTTGTCCTTTTGCAGCTCGACCAGAGATTCGAGATGCTTGACGTGGAGCGGGCCATTAAATTTCAGCTCCGTATCGAAGCCGTCCATGCCGTTGGCTTTGGTCGCCAGCGGGATGTTGTGCCAAGCAGCGAGCTGTTCGACGTTGAGCCACGTGACCCATGCGGTTGAAAATCCGCAGTTCGCATAGCCGGCCGCTTTGAGTTTCTTGGCCGCAACGAACACGTCTGGCCAGGTCTTGGGTGGTGCTGCCGCGTCAAGCCCAGCCTTCTTGAAGGCGTCCTTGTTGTACCACATTACGGCGCTGGATGAGTTGAACGGGAAGGAGAGCATCTCTCCTTTCAAGGTCGAATAGTAGCCGGTGATGGTTGGCAGATAGTTCGCTGCGTCGAACGTCTCGCCGGCGTCTTTCATCAATTGATGCACGGGCTTGACCGCGCCGCCAGCCGACATCATCGTCGCCGTACCGACTTCGAACACCTGCATGATGTGGGGCGCGCCACCGGCACGGAACGCGGCAATACCAGCGTTCATCGTGTCGGCGTAGTTGCCCTTAAAGGCTGGCACGACTTTGTAATCTTTTTGAGTGGCGTTGAAATCCGCTGCCAGTCTCTCGATCACATCGTTGTTGGGGCCGGTCATCGCGTGCCACCACTGGATCTCCACTTGGGCCGATGCGCTGCTGACAAAGCCAGTCAACGCTCCGATAGTCACGGCGACCTTTAGGTTCCACATCTGCGTTTCTCTCCCTGGATAGCGGTCCGGTTCGTATTGTGACCGGGCTTTCTGCTAGCGGCGTCCCGTAACAGTGTTGCGACATGACGACTTCACGCATGGGTTAACGTTAGGTGGTGCTTGCAGCGTTGGCAATCGCACTGACATCGCTTGCCGGTGGCTGGCTTGTCGATCATGCTCGATTCGAGCAATTCAAATACATTTTGGTCGGTTTGCCGACGTCGCAAGCCGTTTAAAGGACCGTGATGTCACGCAAGATCGCCGGGCCAGAAATAGAGCGGGTCATACAGCTGTTGGCGCGCTTGCCGGGCCTGGGTCCCCGGTCAGCACGCAAAGCGGGTCTTACACTGATCAAAAAGCGCACCGAGCTTCTGGAACCGCTGGCACGTGCCCTGAATGAGGCTGCGGAGCGCATTATGGTGTGTGCGACTTGCGGGAACCTCGACACGCAATCCCCGTGCAGTATTTGCGCGGATACGCGACGCGACCCAACGCTCATTGTCGTGGTTGAGGAGATCGGTGACCTATGGGCTTTGGAGCGCGCCGGAGTTGTTCAGGGGCGCTATCATATCCTTGGCGGCCACCTGTCACCGTTGGACGGGATTGGCCCCGAACGGCTGAGCATCAGTCCACTCGTTGCCCGCGTTGTGCCTCCAGTCACAGAGGTGTTGCTGGCCTTGAGTTCTACTGTGGAGGGGCAATCAACGGTGCACTACTTACGCGAGCAATTGGTGCCGTCGGGGGTAATCGTCTCTGTCCTCGCGCGTGGCGTACCTGTCGGCGGCGAATTGGACTATCTAGACGATGGAACCTTGTCTGCCGCCATCAAAAGCCGGCGTGTCCTGTAACTTCGAAACGGATCGCTGCGCAGAAAAAATCGGCGGCCGCGCAAGGGGGGGAGCGCGGCCGCCGTGGGTTCCGCTACGGGGGGACGTAACGGTTGAGGCTCGGGGGAAAGCCTACTGAGTGTCATTTGGAGAGCTTTCGCAGTTTTTCAAGAGCCAGAGCTTCCTTGCCTGGACATTTTCCGCATGGAAGCAATGTGCTGCCCGCGCAACTCAAGACAGCCAGAGGATGGCGCGCCCTTGATTTCGCGATGATCGCCTTGAGGAGGTCATCCAAACGTTTGCGTTGTTCCCAGCCCGCCCATCCGCGCAGCAATGGCAAAGAATTCAGCGACCGTTTCATCGATAATCTGTTGCGCAGGCTTGACCGCGTTGATCAGGCCAATGGTCTGGCCGGCAAGCGCCGGTGCCGCATCCAAATCGCCGTCGAAGTAAACCTTCCGGATGCTCTTGAACGCGTCTTTCGGCACCTCGCCGGCCTCAAACATGGATTGCGAGGCCTTGGTTTTCAGCGCCCGCATGCGTGGGCTGGTCTTGCGGTTCAGCATAACCGTATCAGCTTCCCCGCCATGGATGATCGCATCCTTGTAGTTGGCATGAACAGGGCTTTCGGCGGCACTGACGAAACGTGTGCCCATCTGAACAGCCTCGGCCCCCAGTGCGAACGCCGCAGCCATGCCGCGTCCATCACAAATGCCGCCGGCCGCAATTATCGGGACGTCAACGGCAGCACGCACGCCTTGCAAAAGCACCAGCGAGCTGATTTCGGCAGCACTTTTGAAGCCACCGCCTTCCGCACCTTCCACAACCAGTCCATCAACACCCGCTTTCACTGCGCCGATCGCTGCAGCGACTGTCGGCACCACGTGATACACAATCAACCCGGCTTCCTTAAGTGGGCCGATGAAGACGGACGGACTGCCGGCGGATGTCGTCACGAACGTCACGCCGCAGTTGCACACGAAGCGCATGATGTCATCGTTCTTCAGGAACAGCAGCGGCAGGTTCACGCCAAACGGCTTGTCGGTCAAACCCTTCATGGCTGTAATCTCGGCCTCACAAGCCTCTGTCTCGCCCGATGAGGTTTCGATGATGCCAAGGCCACCCGCGTTTGAAACGGCTGATGCAAGTTGCGCCCGCGCGATCCATCCCATTGGTGCTTGCACGATTGGGTAACGAACCCCGGTATGAGCCAAAACGCGGTTGGTCATTGAGTGGCCTATTGTGTGTCAAACGGAGGGCGGCGCGGGCTCAAGGGAGCCAGCGCGTTGCGTAATAATAGATTGTGTCGAGGCCGCGCTTCATTGTGCCGGCAGGCGCGACGTCGGCAGCGGCAAAGAGTGGAACTTCGGCGGTTGCGTCATTGGATGACGTAACACGGAGGACAGCGACGTGATCGCCTTTTTGGATGGGTGGCTTCAAGGGTCCTTTATAAACGATCTCCGCGCGCAGCTTCTGGTTCGCAGGGAAGCGTGGCAGAACCGCCATCACCGGACCATTGCCAATCAATGGCAGGTTCGACTGGCTCCCACCCCAGATACGCGCCGTGCCAATCGTTTCGCCTGCTTCGTAAAGTTTGAATTCCCCGAAAGTGTGGAAACCCCACTCGAGCATCTTGCGGCCTTCTTCCCGGCGCTCGGCCTCCGTCGCGAGGCCCGCGATAACGATGATCAGCCGGCGGCCATCCTGCACGGCCGAAGCAACGAGGCTATACCCCGAGTGCGAGATGTGGCCGGTTTTCAGGCCGTCGGCCCCCAGCCCCATGAAGAGCAACGGATTGCGGTTGATGAATTTGTGAGTGCGATAATTGAAGTTCTTTTCCGAGAACATCGGATAGCGATCAGGATATTCAGTGATCAAGAAGCGTGCGAGTTGTGCCAGCTCGCGCGCCGTCATCACGTGCTCGGGATGGAAGAAGCCGGTCGCATTGCGGAAGGTTGATTTGGTCAGGCCGATGCGGCGAGCCTCTGTCTCCATCGCCTGAGAAAAGGCAATTTCTGAACCAGCCATTCCTTCGGCAAGGGCGATGGCTGCATCGTTTCCAGACTCAACAATCATGCCGCGGAGTAATTCAGAAATGCGCGTTCGGGTGTTTAACGGAACCATCATCGCCGAGGACCGCGATGGCGCGCCGCCCGTCCGCCAAGCGTATTCGCTCATGGGAAGTTCGTCGTCGAGGGTGCGTTTGCGCTCTTTTATGGCGCGGAACACAACCGCTGCTGTCATGAGTTTGCTCATGCTGGCGGGCGGGAACAGTTCGTCGGCATTGTATTGAAACAAGACCGATCCTGAACCCGCATCCATCACGATCGCGTGCTTCGCTTTGATCGTAAATTCAGAATTCTGGGCGGCGTGGACGTGCTGGATCAGACCGCCGAGCAGAGCGAGGGCCAGCGTGAGCAGGAGGCTCAGTGTGCGCACGGTTTTTGAGGCAGTGGCGGCGAGCATAAGAGGTTTCACCATCTGCAGAATCTGTGTTTGATCGATGTTCGATAAGCTTTGCCGGGTGTGGGTTGGCTGGTCAATGACACGCGGGAAACAGGTGGCGGATTAATCTTTGCGGCGGTGGAGGCATGTGGGGCTTGACTTTAGAACTTTTAAAGAACATTATTAGAACATAAAGTGATGAAGCCTTTAAGGCATTGGCCAGTGCTCACGTAATCTAGGCCGTCCGGTCCTGACACCCCGTGGCATCAGGCTGCGCATTCGAAAGCTCGTTCTGGAAGTCTTCCGCGCGCCCACCTCCTGAGGCGCGAGCAGTGAGGTTATGTCTGATGCCATCAGTAGGCGCGCGCCACGGAACCATGTTCGGAGAGACCGCTTCGTCTTTCCGGCTGCTGGCGGGAGAAAGCCAGCTGTTGGCGGAAGAAAAGAGGGGTGTGTCCTCTGCCTCAGACCAAGGCTCAACGCCGCCATCGCCTTTCGATGCTGACCTGTCCCGCACCTTTCAGGCGCTCGGTGGTGTGGCTGCCCGGAGACGCTTGCATGCCCTCCATCCCGCCCGGCCTGGGGATGAGGGTGCCATGACAGGTTTTGCATTCACTTTACTCGGGGGGCTGGCTGGTTCGCTGCCCGATTGTCCGGTTGCGCCGTCGCGTCCTATCTTATGGATTCAGGACCGCACCGCCCGCGCGGAGTCCGGCCGGCCCTATGGTCTTGGATTTGCAGCGTTCGGTTTCGATCACGCACAACTGGTTTTTGTCTCAACCAAAGGCGCGCTCGATGCTCTTGCAGCCATCGAAATGGGGCTCGAGATCGGCGGCCTTGCAGGGGTTCTGGCGGAGTTGCCGCCGAGCCTGCCCGCCGACATGCTGACACTCGGCAAACGGCTTGCACTGAGGGCTGAACGCAGCGCGACTCCGTGCTTTCTGTTGCACGCGTCGGCGCGCTCCGTCCCGGCCCCTGTCGCGACCCGTTGGCAGATCGCTAGTCTGCCAGCTGTGCCCGATGGAGCCTGGGGTGCATCTGTTCCGGTCGCTGAGCTGACACTCATCAAAAACCGCTTTGGCCCAACGGGGCGCTGGTCGGTCCCGCTGGTGGGGGCTTCGTCGTTATGCGCTTTCCAAGGAGTGTCCGATGTCCGCGTCGCAAGCCTTTCCCCGTCGCTATCTCAGTCTGTGGATGCCAACGCTTCCGACCGATCGCGTTCGGCGTCGGCGCGCCACCAAGCCGCTTGAACCAGCCAGCCCTCTTGCACTTGTGTCCAAGACCCAAGGAACGCAGCGTTTGATGGCTATCGACGGTGCCGCACATGCGGCAGGTCTGGAAGCCGGCATGGCACTGGCACAGGCCCGGGCCATGGTGCCAGAGCTGGAGGTGTTGGCGCATGAACCGCACGCCGACGCACGTCTTCTCGAAGCTGTTGCTGATTGGTGTGATCGCTACACCCCCCTCGTTGGCCGCCACCCACCCGACGGATTGCTGCTCGACATTACAGGTGCCGCTCACCTCAAGGGCGGAGAAGCAGCGCTACGTGCTGATCTGCTCGACCGCCTCTCGCGTCAGGGTTTTGCCGCGTCAGCAGCTCTCGCACCCACTCCGGGGGCAGCATGGGCCTTGGCCCGTTGTCAAACAGCACTGGTGATCGTGCCACCCGGTGCATCTCAGGCTGATCTTGATGCGATCCTCGCGCCTTTACCGGTCAGCGGCTTGCGGCTTGCCACTGATACAGTCGCCGCACTCCGCCGGGTCGGCCTCAAGTGTATCGGTGATCTCATCGGGCGGCCACGTTCGGCGTTGGCAGCCCGTTTTGGGGCGACCCTGATCGTCCGTCTCGATCAGACGCGCGGCATCGATACCGAGGCGATCAGCCCGCGCCAACCGGTTCCCCCGGCGCAAGTCGAGCAAATCTGGAGCGAGCCGATCCTGACGGTCACGGCCGTTGCTGAGGCTTGCCGGTCGCTCGCCGAACACTTGTCGACCCTGCTCACCGAGCGTGGGCAGGGAGCGACAGCGTTGCAACTCGCCGTCTATCGCGTCGATGGTCTCGTCAAACGGATTGATCTGCGGCTTGCCTGTCCCTGCCGTGATGCCAGCGTCATGGCAGGTCTGCTCGCGCTTCGTCTCGGATCTCTCGATGATCCGCTCGATCCTGGCTTCGGCTATGACCTTGTGCGCCTCGCCGCGACGGGCGTGGCCACGCATGGGCCAGAAAGCCGGCGCTTGCCTGGTCTCGGCGCGATGGCCGATCCGGCCGAGCTTACGGGAGCACGCACACACCTTCTCGACCGGCTTACAGCGCGCTTTGGCAGCGATGGCATCCACGTGAGTGTCATGGCGGCCACCCACATTCCGGAATACGCCGCGCGTCTGATGCCGATTGGGCGCGCGCAATCAGGCCTTGCTTGCATTTCCAAGATACCTTCTGAGCAGCAACCTGTCCGCCCGCTACGCCTGTTCGATCCGCCCGAACCCGTCGAGGTGATGGCTGAGGTTCCTGATGGTCCACCATTGAAACTCCGCTGGCGCCGCCGTGCGTTGCGGATCGTTGCGGTGCATGGCCCCGAGCGGATAGCGCCGGAATGGTGGACGCCGGTCGCGCTGGCTGAATCTGTAAAGCCTGGGCCTGCGAAAGCTGACCGCACACGGGACTATTGGCGCGTGGAAGATGCGACAGGGCGCCGGCTCTGGCTCTATCGCGAAGGTCTCTACGGTGCGCCGGGCGATGGCTTCGCCACGCCGCCGCGCTGGTACGTCCATGGCCTGTTTGCGTGAGGGATGGAGAGAGAAGATCATGTCCGCTTCACCCGTCTTCACTGAATTCGCTGTCACCTCTAACTTCTCTTTTCTGCGTGGGGCGTCGCACCCAGAGGAGGTGGCGGCCAGCGTGGCTGGTAACGGTCTTGCAGGGTTTGGACTTGCTGATCGAAACTCGGTTGCCGGTGTCGTGCGTGCCCACACGGCCATCCGCGATTTGCGCGAGGCCCATGGGTGCGCGCCACGGTATCATCCAGGCGCGCGCCTCGTTTTCAACGACGGTACACCCGACATTCTTGCCTATCCCGCCAATCGTGCCGGCTGGGGCCGCCTCTGCCGCTTACTCACTCTCGGTAATCGCCGTGCCACCAAAGGTTCCTGCCATATCGGGGTGGCGGATCTGTTGGACTGGTGTGCTGATCTTGAGCTGATCGTGATGCCGTCTTCGGCCACACCCCCCTCTGGCCTGGGACGTGTCCTTCCGCCCCTGCTGCGCCAACTCCATGCTGCGCGCCCCGGGGCCATTCGCCTCGCAGGTTTTCTTGCCTACGATGGGGGTGATCGTCAGCGTCTTGCCTGTCTCGACAGCATCGCGACCGCCGCGAAAACGCCGCTCATCACCGTCAATGATGTGGTTTATCACACGCCCGCGCGCCGCCCGCTGCAGGATGTCATCACCTGCATCCGCACCCACACCACGCTCGAGACCGCAGGTTTTGCGCTCCGGGCGCACGCCGAGCGCTACTTGAAGCCACCTGCGGAGATGGCGCGTCTTTTTCAGGCATTTCCGCAGGCCCTCGCCGAGACCCAACGCCTCTCTAAGGCGCTCTGCTTCTCTCTCGACGAACTACGGTACGAATACCCTGAAGAAACCATCGCCGGTTTCACCAGCCCGCAGGACGCCCTCGTTCACTTCACCTATGCGGGCGCTGAAACGCGCTATCCGGAGGGCGTGCCGGAGAAAGTCAGGCTTGCTCTCAGCCATGAGATCGCGCTGATCGGCCAACTTGGCTACGCGCCCTATTTTCTGACTGTTTTTGATATCGTCCGCTTTGCCCGTGCAAAGGGCATTCTCTGCCAAGGCCGCGGCTCGGCTGCCAATTCAAGTGTCTGTTTTTGTCTCGGCATCACTGAGGTCAACCCCGACAAGAGTGATCTGCTGTTTGAGCGGTTCATCTCCGCCGACCGGCGCGAACCACCCGATATCGACGTCGATTTCGAGCACGCCCGCCGCGAGGAGGTGATCCAATACATCTATCAGCGCTATGGCCGCGAACGTGCGGGACTGGCCGCTACCGTCATCAGCTATCGGGCGCGCAGCGCCATCCGCGAGACCGGTAAAGTGTTCGGTTTTTCTGAAGATACGCTTGATGCCCTGTCGGGATCCATCTGGGGCTTCGGCGCCGAGGGCATCGGCGAGATCGACACGCGCGGGGCGGGGATTGATCGCACGGCGCCAACCGTTGCTGCCACCTTAGCACTCGCGCGTGAAATCCAGGGGTTTCCCCGTCATCTCTCCCAGCACGTTGGCGGCTTCGTGATGACGCGTGGCCGGCTTGATGAGCTTGTCCCCATTCAGAACGCGGCGATGGTTGATCGAACCGTCATCGAGTGGGACAAAGATGATCTCGACAGCCTCGGCATTCTGAAAGTTGATGTGCTGGCGCTCGGCATGCTGACGTGCCTGAAAAAAGGTTTTGATCTGCTCAGCGCGCACTATGGTCGCGATCTGACGATTGCGACGCTGCCGCCGGAAGAACCTGCCGTCTATCGCATGCTGCAACGCGCCGACAGCCTGGGGCTGTTTCAGGTCGAAAGCCGGGCGCAGATGTCCATGCTGCCACGGCTCAAGCCGCGCGAGTTCTATGACCTCGTCATTCAAGTCGCCATCGTACGGCCCGGGCCCATCCAGGGCGATATGGTGCACCCCTATCTCCGGCGGCGGCAGGGCATCGAACAGGTCAACTATCCCAGCAAAGAACTCGAAGCCGTGCTCGGCAAGACCCTGGGCGTGCCGCTGTTTCAGGAGCAGGCGATGAAGATCGCCATCGTTGCGGCTGGTTTCACGCCATCGGAGGCCGATAAGCTGCGCCGTGCCATGGCGACGTTCCGCAAGGTCGGCACCATCCGCACATTCCAGCAGAAGATGGTCGACGGCATGGTCGCCAACGGCTACGCGGCAGACTTTGCCGAGCGTTGCTTCCGTCAGATCGAAGGCTTTGGCGAATACGGCTTTCCGGAAAGCCATGCGGCGAGTTTCGCGCTGCTCGTCTACGCATCCGCCTGGATGAAATGCTATTATCCAGACGTGTTTGCTGCGGGGCTTCTGAATGCTCAGCCGCTCGGCTTCTACGCACCCGCCCAGATCGTGCGGGACGCCCGCGAGCATGGCGTCGAGGTGCGTGCCGTCGATATCAATTCCTCGGATTGGGACGCGACATTGGAGCGGCAGGCCGTCACCTGTTCTGCAGGCTTGCACGCCCGGCACAGCGCGATGGCGGACGATATCCAAACCAACCACGCTGTTCGCTTGGGGTTGCGTGAAATCAAAAGCCTCTCCGAAGGCGCGGTCAAAATTCTCACCGCCGCCCGTGGCGGCGGTTATGACAGCGTGCGTGATCTCTGGCTGCGCACCGGTCTCGCACCCAGCGTACTCGAAAGACTGGCGGACGCCGACGCATTCGGCTCACTGGGGCTTTGCCGGCGCGACGCGCTATGGGCCGTCAAGGCGCTTGGCCGCACCGGCGACGATGAGAACCTGCCGCTCTTTTGCTCGACGTCCGCTGGCGCACGGGGCACCCGCCGCGAAGCCGATGCGCATCTGCCGCCCATGCCGCCGGGCGAGGAGGTGGTCAACGACTACCGGTTCTTGCGCCTGTCGCTCAAAGCGCACCCCGTTCAGTTCATCCGCGAAGAGCTGGCCCGCGCGCGCGTGGTGCGCAACGAGCAACTGGCGGAACTTGTCCCCGGCCGTCGTGTATCGGTGGCAGGCCTTGTGCTGGTGCGGCAACGGCCGGGCAGCGCCAAGGGCGTGATCTTCATGACGCTGGAAGACGAGACGGGTGTCGCCAACACCATCGTCTGGCCAAAGATCTTCGAGCAGCATCGCGCCATTGTGCTCGGCGCGCGCTTTGTCGTTCTCACAGGCAAACTGCAAAGCCAAGATGGCGTCGTCCACGTGGTTGCAGAAAAAATCGAAGATCGTACGGATTTGCTCGGCCGGTTGACGGAGGATGACTTTGCCCACCCAGCACTCTTGCTCCCTGAAATACTCGCCCATGCCGACGAAGTGCGCCGTCCACAGCCTGACGTCCGCGAAAAACGGCTCGACGCAGCCCTCTCGCGCCGCCGCCGCATGGGTGATCTCGCGCCAGGCTCTGGGGGAAGCCCTGGGACGCCACCGGGTGGAGGGCATGGTCTGCCGCGCGATCTGCCGCTCTTTCGCGCGGCCGATCTCGACGTGCCTGCACGGGCAACGCGGCACGCGCTGCCGAAGGGGCGGAATTTCAGATGATGTACGGAGCTGATGACGCTATCGCGTATACCACTGCACCCTTACGTCACACGCACGAAGCCGCGCCGCGATCATATTTTTCCTGCGGCGGCCAATTTTGTCTTGAGGGCCGAAAAAGCCAAGTCGAGACGGTCCGGCGAAGTCGAGCGCAACACCAGATGCGTGCCGAACACACTGCTATCGCGGGTGAACGGATAGCTGCCCATGGACACGTCGGGGAACTCTTTCTGATGCGCACCAAACATCTCGGCGATCTCGCCTTCGGGGCGCAAGAGCTCGATGGTCTCCGAGAGCATCTTGCGACCAGTCTTGAGCTGCGGCGTAACGGCGTCCAGCATCACCTGCATGATGTTGGGAATGCCAGCCATGACAATCACGTTGCCGAGCCTGAAGCCCGGCGCGACCGACACCGAATTCGTCACCAACTCAGACCCGAACGGCAGCCGTGCCATGCGCAACCGCGCGGGCGTCAGCTCGATGCCGCGCTTCTCGTAGTGCGGTTTCATGATCGCCAATGCGCGCGGATCCACGTCAATGCCAACCCCGAAGGCCTTGGCGATGCAGTCCGATGTAATGTCGTCGTGGGTCGGACCGATGCCACCGGTCGTGAACACATAGGTGTAGCGCGCGCGCATAGCATTGACGGCCCCGACAATCTCCACCTCTTCGTCAGGCACCACGCGCACTTCTTTGAGCTGGATGCCGATGGCCGTCAGATGGTCGGCGATGTAGCCAATGTTCTTGTCCTTCGTCCGCCCAGACAAGATCTCGTCACCAATCACCAGAACCGCGGCGGTGATGATTTCGCTTTCAGCCGTCATTTCGCTCATGCTCGAAAAACTCTCCCGTCAACGGCGTGCCGTTGCCAAGCCGGATGACCTCAAGTAACCCAATCTCCAGTCGCCTTCTTAGGCTATCTGGCACTATCTGAACCACCATCGGCTGTGTCCGGCGGGCTCGCAAGCTTTTTGCGCCGTCCCGGCCAAAACTCACCTGAATGAGACGCACATGCATGTCTTCCATATCATGGCCGGACGCGCCAACGGCGGCGCTGAGACGTACTGCGCTGACCTGCTGAGTTGTCTGGCCAAAATGGGCGTCCGCCAAACGGCGATTTTGTCGGCGGGCTATGTCCGCGGGGCCGAACTGGCCGGCAAAGGCATCGACGTCCGCACGGGGCCACTTTCGGTCCCGCTCATCCCACTGCAACGCTTGCGGATCGGCCAGACCTTTCATGGCCTCGACGTCAAACCTGACATTGTACACACCTGGATGCGGCGGGGGGCGACGCTGGTGCCGGCGGGACTGCCGTGCCCTGTTATGAGCTGGTCTGGCGGCTATTACCCGGTCGACAAGCTGGCTCGCGTGGCCACCCACTTCGTTGGCAACACGCCTGATATCCTGCGCCATTTCCGGGAGGGCGGCGTTGCCGCCGAGAATACCTCTCTCCAAACCACATTCCCGATGCTGGAGACATCGCAGCCGCCGGTTGATCGCGCGTCACTCGACACACCAGCGGATGCGCCACTGTTGCTGACGTTAGCGCGGCTGCATTGGAAAAAGGGCCTCGATACACTCTTCAAGTCTCTCGTCCCCTTGCCGGGTTACTATCTCTGGCTCGCCGGTGATGGCGAGCTGGAGGCCGAGTTGAAAGCGATGGCGGCCTCCCTCGGGATCGCTGATCGCGTCCGCTTCCTGGGCTGGCGCACGGACCGGGCCGCGTTGCTGGGTGCCGCTGACATGCTTGTCGTCCCGTCGCGCTTCGAACCGTTCGGCACGGTCCTCCTGGAGGGTTGGGCGATGCGCAAGCCGGTGGTCGCGACCGCTTGGCCACATACGGTCATCGTGAACGAAAAAACCGGACTGCTGATGGCGATCGATGATGGGGACGCGTTGACGGCTGCCATCCGCCGCGCTTGGGAGGACAAGACCCTGGCTGCTGGTCTAGTGCAAACCGCGCACGCCGAATACGAAGCCAATTGGAGCCCGGAGGTCTCAACCCGGCGCATGATCGCCCTCTACGAGGACTTGATCCGGCGGCACACCTCCAAATCCGTTGCAGGCTAAACCCTGCATTGCGATATGTGGTTGCCCCGGCCTTTAGGCAGAGTGGCCTTAGGAACTCTACCGCTGCCGACGGTCAGCCGGGCGTTAACGGGTGTTAACGGGTGTGTTAACGCGCGAACTCACGTCGATATGATGCTGAGTTGACCAGGGCACCCCTGGCGGGGCGACCGTGAATTCATTAGGTTCTCGTCACATACTCGGAGAACCGCCATGATGACCCGCCGTACCCTATCACTTGCAGCCCTGATCGCTGCGGCGACGAGCCTCGGGCTTGCGAACCGCGGTGTGGCCGGGACCACAAAGGAGAGCTTCCGCGTGACCAAGACCCCTGAGGAGTGGAAAAAGGCTCTGACGCCGGAGCAGTATTACGTGCTGCGCGAGCATGGCACCGAGCGGGCCGGCACCAGCCCGCTGGATAAGATTTATGCGGCGGGCACGTATGCGTGTGCTGGATGCGATCTGCCGATCTTTGCGTCAGAAACGAAGTTCGACAGCGGGACGGGCTGGCCGAGTTTTTATGCGCCATTGGACAAAGGCGTTGGCACCTCGGTGGACCGAGGCTTCTTTATGACACGCACGGAGGTGCATTGCGCGCAGTGCGGCGGCCATCTGGGGCATGTCTTCGACGACGGCCCGAAGCCAACCGGCAAGCGCTATTGCATGAACGGCGTAGCGATGAAGTTCATTCCCAAGGCGACGGGTTGACCTGTCAGCAGAGACACCCGCTTTCAGGCCCCTACGCCCTTCTCCACAAAGGCTTGCCATGCACACGCCGCGCGCCTGTTTTCCTGCCCGCTTCGCCACGGCGCTGTTTGCACTCGTCGCTGCTGCCCTATGGAGCGCGGTGCCCTCAGGCGTTCTTCGTGCCCAGACTGCCGCGGGGCTAGAGACGGCGACGTTTGCCGGGGGATGTTTCTGGTGCACGGAAGCGGACTTCCAGAAGGTCGATGGTGTTGTCGAGGTGGTTTCTGGCTTCATTGGCGGCAAGACGCCTAACCCGACGTACCGCCAGGTGACGAGCGGCGGCACCGGGCACACGGAGGCGGTGCAACTCAAGTTCGATCCGAAGAAGGTCAGCTACGAGCGGTTGGTTTATATTTTCTGGCGGACGATCGATCCCGTGGACGGTGACGGGCAGTTTTGTGATCGCGGCGACAGCTATCGGCCAGCGATTTTCACGCATTCTGATGCTCAAGCGAAGATCGCGCGGGACACCAAAGCGGCGTTGGATGCCAGCGGCCGCTTCAAGCAAAAGATTGCAGCCGAAGTTCTGTCCGCAGGGCCGTTTACAGCGGCCGAGGCCTATCATCAGAACTTCCACGTCAAGGACCCAGGCCGTTATTACAGCTACCGTGCCGGCTGTGGCCGCGATGCGCGCCTGAAGGCGTTGTGGGGTGCCGAGGCCGGTGGCAAGGTTTTGGGGCAGTAGGTTCCGCGACAAACCGACGGTCCTCAGCCTTCGAGAGGCGGTGCCACGCTGCAGCACCGCAACGTGGCCGATTGCGAGCACGACGCGACGCGATTTACGACTACGTGCCAGGGTGTGCCAAGTTTCACGCCGGCAATTAAAAATATTTGCTGTTTTCCGAAGCCAAGTCGGCCTTCATAGTGGCCGCTCCCCGTGTATATTGCGCGCACGACAAACAGCGCTCGGCGACGGCAACCGTGCGCGCACCGCATCCCGCCCTACTTATCGCCGCTTTGGGTCACTTTCCCCATTCATGCAAACCACGCCGGCCGATCTTGTCCAATTTCTCAGCCGGGTGGCGCTCGGTGATCGCGCCGCGTTTCGCGCGCTCTATTCGGCCACGTCAGCGAAACTTTATGGCGTTGTCTTACGTATCCTTAAGCGGAGAGACCTGGCGGATGAAGTGATGCAAGAGGCCTACGTGCGGATTTGGAACAATGCCGGGTCGTTCGATCCGGCGCGGGCGTCCGCCATCACGTGGATGGTAACCATCGCGCGCAATCGTGCGTTGGACGAGGTGCGCAAGGTTCAGCCGATTTCGTTGGAGCAAGTGCCGGGCGCGCAGGAGATCAGGGATCCGCAAATGCTGGTGTCCGAACAAATGGAGAGATCGGCGGACCAGGCGCGACTGCAAGCGTGCCTGGATGCGCTTGAACCGCAGCGCCGCGAGATCGTCGTACTCGCCTATCTCGAAGGCATGTCGCGGGAGGACCTGGGTCAGCGCTTCGGCCATCCGGCGGCGACGATCAAAACTTGGTTGCACCGCAGTTTGAAGCAACTCAAAACCTGTCTGACGTCATGAGCACGCCTGACGACATTGATGCGCTGGCTGGCGAGTACGTTCTCGGAACGCTCGATCCGGCAGAGCGCGCCGAAGTTGCCGCCCGGCGGCAACGCGAGGCCGTGCTCGATGGTGCGATTGTTGCTTGGGAGCAGCGGCTGGGGCCGCTGCAGACCGCTGTGCCAGCTGTGCCGCCGCCGCCTGATCTCTTGCGACGGATTGAACAGCGCATTGATGCCGCAGCGACGGGAAGCCCGGCAATTGCAGAGTTGGCGGCCTTGCGGCGCGGTCTGGCGCGGTGGCGGCGTACTGCAATTGCGGCCTCGGCCGTTGCCGCTTCGGCACTGCTGGTCATCGGACTGCGTGAAACCATACTGCGCGAGACATCGCAGACCTATGTCGCTGTCTTTGCCAAAGACGACATCCTGCCGGCGTTTTATCTGACCATCGATCTCAAGAGCCGTGAGCTGACGTTGCGGCCGGTCGGTGCCGAGCGGCAACCAGGCAAGACCTACCAGATGTGGATTGCCTCCGATCAGTTGGGACCGGCACCGCAGTCGCTTGGACTGGTGGACGACACGTTAGCACCGACGCGCAAATCACTGACCGGTTTCGATCAAGGCCTGCTGCAGAAGGCCACGTTCGGCGTCAGTCTCGAGCCAGCCGGCGGCTCACCGACCGGACGACCAACGAGCCCCGCGCTTCATGCCAAGCTGCTGCCGGCGGTGAACTAGCCATAACGCTGTCCCGCGCTGGCGTTGACCGTGCATAACACTCTGAATTTTTAGTTGCCGCCTGAAACTCCCGGCCTTCCATCACGTAACTCCCGTGGGCTCAAACGAAGAGCTTTGTTCCATTCGGGAGATCATCATGCGTGTTTCAACACTTGCTACATTGGCTGCCCTCGCCTCCGGTGTGTCACTGACCGCGCTCAGCGCCACCCAGGCTGACGCAGCGACGGTCGCCGGCCTCAAGGACGGCAAGACCATCGTTTGGATCGACACGGATCAGAAGAAGGTTACGGGCTCGGTCAACCTCGCGGATGGCGCAACGCTCGTTGGTTTTGACGTGCGGCCGTCGGACGGCAAACTCTATGGCGTAACGCCAGATGGCGTGATTGCCATCGTCGATCCGAAGACCGGCAAGTGGGAAAAGAAGAGCCAGCTTAGCGAGAAGCTGCCAGCCGGCGCGATGATTACGATCGACTTCAATCCGGTGGCCGATCGGATGCGGATACTGACCAGCACCGGCATGAGCCTGCGCGTCAACGTCGATGACGGCAAGGCAACGGTCGACGGATCGCTCAAGTATGCCGAGACTGATGCGAACAAAGGCAAGATGCCGAAGGTGACGGCGGCCGGCTATTCCAACAGCTTTGCCGGCACCAAGGAAACGGCCCTCTATGACATTGACGCCGCAAACGGGATGCTGCTGAAGCAAGCGCCGCCGAACGATGGCATCGTAACGGTCATCGGTGCTCTGGGTGCCAAGGTTGATGGCCCCATCGCATTTGACGTGTGGTCGGATGGCAAGGGCGCTAATGTTGGCTGGTTGCTGGCCGGCGGTACGTTGCACACCGTTGATCTGGCCACCGGCGCGGCCAAGCCGATAGGTGCGATTGCCGGCGCAACCGGCACAATCACCGACATCGCAATTCTTCCCTGACGTTGTCCCTCAGGCCGCTCTGGCCTGAGACGATGCTAAGCGTGGGGGCTCGCCCCCGAGGGCTCCCACGTTTGCATTCTTGAAAGCTTTGCTGTCAGCAGCGCCGAACGGTGCTGACCTTGGTGTGCTAGCCAGATCAACTGCGTCCGGCTAGCTTCGTCTCGCCAGGAGCGGCTGTTCGCTCCGTCCAGCTGGGAGGCGCGAGGCGTGCATGCTGCCGAGACTAGTGTTAACGGCTCTGCAATTGGCTATCGGATGGAGTTATGCGCCGCAGATACGCGCACTTATTCCGGCGAACATCGGCGGGCTCGACATTTTTTTGACGGCGGTGATTATGGCCGTCCTGGTCTGGCTAGCTGGGCACGTTGGCGGGCTGGTCTTGAAAGATACGCCCGCCCCCTCGGCTGCCACCCTGACCGCATGTGTGGTGCTGGCGCTAGCAGGGGCCGCGCTGACCTTGATCCCGCAAGTGCCACAGTTTGTGAACGGCTTCATTCGCGGTGGAATACCGTCGCGGGCCTATCCATTGCTTGGTGCCGTAATTGGCTACCTGATACGCCGCTGATGAGATGCTGCCTTAGATCAGGTTTAAGACGACAGCGGCGATAAAAGCGAACGTTGCGATCGCAGCGAGCAGGTGCAGGGCGGGGCCTGACGTTGCGGCCTTGCGCGGTGCGGTTGACGTCGGGTGTCTGAGGGTCGTTGGTGTCAAGATCGGATCTCCATCTAGCGCCAATGTCTGTGGACGTCACCCCAACGTCCACATCCCCTGAATGGGCAAATGGGTGCCAGACCCGAAAAAACAAGACAAGAAAAAAGGGTGGTGCGGTGCAGCGATGATTTTTGGTCGACTCTATAGAATGATAAATTTCAATAAATTACGTCTATGTGCTCAGTTTCAGTCTTGCGCTTGATGCTGCAGTGCTCCGCGATCTACGGCATTTCAGCCGTGCATATTGGGTCCCTCTTCGTGTTGCCACCTGCACTTGCGGTGCCCTACGTGAGCTCGAAAAAATCAAGTTCGACACGGTCTGGGAAGCGTGCGCCGGCGGAGACGAAAAGCCGCCGTGTGAGCCACCGAAACGCTGGGGCCGCCGTTTCAAAGCGCGGGAACGCGCGGAAGTAAATTTTGGCCGAGTCTACCAACGCGCCGCGGGCTTGCGCTGCGAGCAGATCAGCCGGACCATCACGCAGGCCGGTGTTTTCCACATAGATCAGGTCTTTTGACGCTGTTTCGATCACATAACGTGCTTGCAGTTCAAGCACGCCATCAGAGCGGATGATCTGGTAGTCATTGGCACCGCCGAGCACGCGGCCCGACAGGCGCTCTCCCGTGAAGGTGCCACCGAGGATAGGAATGACACGGCGGCGGCCGTGCGGGCCTTCGCCCACATCGATGGGCGCGGCGACTTCGGCCACGAGTGTGCCGAGCGGGATGAGGGACGGCGCGGGGCGTGAGGACATGATGGGCCTGAGCGGTTTTTGATGCGTCAACTGTGCTGTTGGCAGCGAACCGCGTCAACGTGATCGTGACGGCGCGGGCCTTCGCACCAGCATGGGCAGGATGATATCGAGGTGTTCGGCGGTGCGGGCGTCGTCAATGCCGGTCTGTCCGATCATGAACTGCCCGATGAGCGCGTGATAGACGAGGCGTGCACGTGCTTCGGCGTCTGGAGGAGAGAATCCGATGCCGACAAACAGCGTGACGAGATAGCCGAACCGTTGCCGGTCGACCTCCTCGAGCACTTTGCGTGCCGCGGCGTCGTGACCCGCCCATCCGCGGATGGCGCGATCAAGCCGGCCGCTCGCATGGCCAGCGATCGAAAACAAGCTGACGAGGCGGGCGTGCGCGTCGCCGCCCTTGGCTTCGACCTGATCGATAATGTCGGTGGTGGCGCGGGCCTGCCAGGTGTCGAGCAACGCGTCGAGTAAGGCCTGCCGGTCCTTGAAGTGCCAATAAAAGCTGCCCTTGGTGACACGCAGTGTTTCAGCCAGCGGCTCGACGCGGACGGCATCGACGCCGTTCCGCGCCAGGGTTTTCAACCCCGCCTTGATCCACTCAGATTTGCCTAAGCGCTTACTCATGACGCGACCATACGTCAGCGTATTGACTGGAGCAACTTAATGATCTATCCATACGTTACCGTATGGACATAACTCGGAGTAAGCTGTCATGTCGAGCGCATCGTTATTGTTAGCGGCGGTTCTCGCATTCGGTGTCGGGCTTGCGCACACGGTGCTGGGAGAGCGCTGGTTGCTCGGGCCGTTGCTGGCACCCGGGCGGCGACAGGGCATGCTTGAAAAGAGTGCGTTTGCGCGGCAAACATTGCGGTTCGCATGGCACATCACGACGATTGCGTGGTGGGGGCCGGCGGCGATGCTGGTTTGGCTGTCGCGGCAGCCGTTGGATCCAACGGGCCGGGCGTTTGTTCTCATTTTCGCTGTGATGTTTGTTGTGACGGGCCTCACGACGTTGGTCGTCTCGCGTGGGCGACATTTGGCATGGCCAGTGTTTCTGGCCATCGCGGGCTTATCGCTGGTGCCGCTGCTTTAGGCCGGCCTCACGATTGACAGGCGCAGCGCTTGGACCGATAGGCACCGGGATTGACCATCGCTGAGATCCGGAGCCACCCATGTCTGCCCACGCCCCCGCCAAAACGGAACCATTGTCGCCAGCCGTTGTGAAAGTGCTGTCTGGCATCACAACCGCGACGATCACAACAATCCTTCTCACCAAAGGACTGCGTAACGTCTGGCTGCGCGGCACCACGCCGTTGCTGCCGGGACAACCGCGGATTGTCGGCCGGGCCTTCACGCTGCGGTTCGTGCCATCGCGCGAAGATCTGGCAACGCCGGAAAGTTGGGCATCGCCCATTTCCACGCGGGCTGCGATTGAAGAAATGCCAGCGGGTGTGGTCGCCGTGGTCGATGCGATGGGTGTCACGGACGCTGGCATCTTCGGTGATATCCTCTGCGCGCGCATGCAGAAGCGTGGTGTCGCAGCCCTGGTCAGTGACGGTGTGGTGCGCGACTTGGCCGGCGTACTTGGGACAGGCTTGCCGGTATGGTGTCAGGGGGCGGCGGCACCGGCATCGGTGACGAGCCTGACCTTCGTGTCGTGGCAGGAGCCGATTGCGTGCGGCGGCGTTGCGGTGTTCCCCAACGATGTGATCGTCGTGGATGACGATGGTGCCGTGCTGATCCCGGCGGCGCTGGTGGATACAGTCGTTGCGCTGGCCCCCGAGCAGGAGCGCAAGGAAGCTTGGATTATGAAAGAGATCGAGCGCGGCGTCGCCTTGCCCGGGCTTTATCCGATGAACGCGGAGACCAAGGCGCGGTATGAAAAGGACTTAGGGAAGGGGTGAAATCTCACGATTTCGCCAGGATGCTGGCTGGCAGATCGCGGCCGCGGGGGATGGCGAAGACATCGCGCGGTTCGTCGGAGCCAGGGTCCTGAACGCTCAAGGTCGGATAAGACGAGGCATCCCAGCCCGCGATCTGCGCGAATTCATGGGTCACCACGATCTGCACTTGCTGCTCCTTGGCGACGCGATCCAGATGCCGCGTAAGTTTCATTGTCGGACCGATAGAGGTTAGTTCTACACCTTCACCGTAGCCGACGCGGCCAACCAGCAGTGATCCCACGTGCAACCCAACGCCGATTTGCATGGGCTTGCCGGTTTCAGTTGAGAGCACAGCATTGACGTGATCAAGCGCCAGATCGATCGCCCGGGCGGCGCGCAACGCCAGCCGGCATCCGGCCTCGGCGCCTTCGCGTTGTCCAAAGACAGCAAACAGCCCGTCGCCCGTGAACTGTTCGATACGGCCGCCGTGACTGGTGATGGCGTCACCTGTCGCAGCGAAGAAGGTGTTGAGGATGTAGACGCTGTCATAGGGCAGTTTGCGCTGAGAAATCTGCGTGAACTCGCGCATGTTCAGATAGAGGACAGCGAGATCTTTCTGCACGCCACCGGAATCTGATTCCTGCTGGTCGGCAGCGTCCGGCCCGGTGCTGCGTGCACGTAGCAAACGCGTCACGGTCATCGCACCTTGCGGCCTGATCTGGCAGGCGAGCCGGACGTTCTCGGGGGCCTGGATAGAGCCCAGTGTCACGGCCTCATGCGCCTCAGGGGGCGGGAGTGGGATCTGCGTGTCGTCGATACGGACACGGCAGGTCGAACAGCGCGCGCGGCCGCCGCAGACAGAGGCGTGTGGGATGTTGTTGGCACGGCTGATTTCCAGCAGCGTCGGGCCTTTCGACGTTTTGATTGTCGGGCCACCAACGAAGCGGATCGTGAACTTCGGGGCTGCAAGGCGGCGAATGTGACTGAGGAACAGGAGCCCGCCGATTCCGGCCAGCACGCCAGCGAACGACAAGCGGACCATGGAGCGATAGCTCTCAAGTTTGGCAGAGGCCGCCGCGTCCGGCCATCGGGTCAACTCTTTGACCTTGGCCATCATCTCTGGTGCTTCCACCAGGGTCGCGACGTTGCGGCCGGCGACCATAAAGCCAGCGAGAGAGGCCAGCGGAATGGCGATGGCGATGAATAACAGCACCGGCTGGATCGCGCGGTAAGGTGTGTAAAGCCGGAGCCAGAAGTGGATGCCGAGGCAGCCGTGAACCCAGACCATGACCAAAAGCGTGCTCTGCAAGACAGCCGCAGTCGGCCACAGGCGGACAAGTTCGTACAGGTAATTGTCTTCGACGCCGAAGTAGGTGTTCGCAATGCGCGTGTTGACAATGTGGGGAAACAGAATGAACGGGATCAACAACCCGAGCACGAGCTGGATGACCTCCCACGGCTGTAGTTTGAGCGTGGTGCGGGTGGCAAATTTATAAAGCGCCAGCAGCACGTGAACGACCACCGCAGCCAGGAGAACGATGGTTCCTGGCGTTGAACGCGTCACCAGTCCCCTGATGCGCTGCACCTCGTGCATCAGCTCGATGTTCACCAGACCAACGGCGTGGTTGAGGAAATGAGTTAAGGCAAAGGCGAACAGGATCAGGCCGGAAATCAGCCGAGCCTTCTGGAATTGATCGCCACGCTTCAAAATCTGCATGCGGCCCGGGCCCCTGGCACCTTCCAATTAAGGCGCGCTTCGACACGCTACATGAGTTGCGGCCGAACTCAAACGGCTCCAACACATGAGGCGGAGAGGGCTGCGTATACTGGTTAGCCCGTTTGGTTAAGCAGCCGGGCCTGCGCGGCGGATGGGTGTCGTATTGCTCGCGGCCACTGCAACCCGTTGGCCGCGCATGTTGGCCATGACCGTATCGCGAGGGCCAAAGGCCAGGGTGAGGCCGAAGGACATGACCATCATCTTGTCCACAAAGTTCAGAATGGCGGGCCGGTGGCTGACGATGACCACCGAGCGGCCGGCGGCTTTCATGTGGCCGATGGCCTGCGCTAGCGCGCGTTCACCCTCTTCGTCGAGGTTGGCGTTAGGCTCGTCGAGCACGATCAGACGCGGATCGCCAAACAGCGCACGGGCGAGACCAATACGCTGCCGGGTGCCGCCAGAAAGAGCCGCGCCGGCTTCGCCGATCTGGGTGTCGTAGCCATTGGGCAGGCGCAGGATGAGATCGTGGGCACCAGCAGCCTTGGCGGCGGCGACAACGACGTCGTCTTCGACGGTCGCCAGGCGAGCAATGTTCTGCTTGATGGTGCCGGCGAAGAGTTCGACGCTTTGCGGCAGATAACCGATGTGTTTGCCAAGCTGCGTGGGATCCCACTGCTTATAGCTGGCGCCATCGATGCGGACGGTGCCCTGCATGACCGGCCACACACCGGCGATGGCGCGCGCGAGGCTGGATTTGCCGCTGCCCGATGCGCCGACGATGGCGACGACCTCGCCGGGGTTGATGGAGAATGAGACACCCTTGACCACGGGGCGGCCACCGCTGGGCGGCAGGACCACGATGCCTTCGACGTCGAGCTTGCCGAGGGGTGTGGGGAGGCGCGTCTGTTCGGCCTCCACAGGGAGAGCGGTAAAGAGCTGCGAGAGGCGGCTGTTGGCTTCGCGGATGCGGAGCAGTTGCTTCCATTTGCCGACGAGCTGTTCGACCGGCGAGAGGGCGCGGCCCATGAGGATGGATGAGGCCATCATGATGCCGGGCGAGATCTGCTGATCGATGGCGAGATAGGCACCAGCGCCCATCAGGCCGGTCTGCACCAGCAAGCGGACGAACTTGGTGACGGCCATCATGGCGGCGCTGCGCTCGCTCATGGTCGCCATGGTGGCGACGGCGGCGGCCTGCGTCACGCCCCAACGGTCACGCACGGTGTTGCCCATGCCGAGGCCGCGCACGACTTCGCCGTTCTTGAGGATGGAGGCTGCGAAGACGTTGGCTTCGCTGGACAGCCGGCCGGCTTCGCGCATGCCGGTTTTGGTCAGCGCTTCGGTCAGGAGTGCAAGCAGAAACAGGAGGATGGCGCCGGCCAGCGCGACGAGGCCGAGCACGGGATGCAGCAGAAAGCAGAGGCCCACAAAGACCGGGATCCAGGGCACGTCGCACAGTGTGCCGATGATGCCGGAGGAAATGCCGTCGCGGACAGTGTTCGCGTCCTGCAGCATCTGCGGGCCGGAAATGGGCATCCCGGCGGTTTCGGCACGCAGCAGGCAGTCAAACAGCGATGAGCGCAGCTTCTCGTCGAAAATCATGCTCGCCTTGAGTTGCAGCCCAGAGCGCACGTATTCGAGAAAGGCGTAGAGCATCAGGAAGATCAGCACGATCAGGCTCAGCATCAAAAGCGTGCTGGCATTGCGGCTGGCGATGACGCGGTCGTTGACCTGGATGGAGTAGAGCGGAACCGCGAGCATGGCGAGGTTGATGAAGATGCTCATCACGGCAGTCGCGACGAAGGCCGGGCGGCAGGCTGCCTTGGCAAGCAGAAGCGGTGAGGTGGGGCGCGATTTCATGGCTCTGGTCCCGGTCGAGGGGGTTGGTTTGGCGATGTCTGGAGACCAGGATGGCACGGGCTGTGGGGGTGGGCTGTTTCGCCGGGAACAGAGATGACCGGCCAGAAGGCTGCATTTTTCCAGCATTTTAGAACGTTCTGAACGATGTAAATAGCAAGAATTTGGCTTCAAAATCTATATAAAACAGATGGATACGCCGAAAACCCGGGACAGGGTGACCTGTCCCGGGGGCTTATAACGGACGCGTTGCGATCGCGCTTAGTGGAAGGCGAAGTCGGCTTCGGAGACGTTGGCTGTATCGACACCGACGAGGGTGATCGATTCCTGGCCCCAGGTGATGACTGCGTTGCCGTCGACGTTGTTGGCGATCTGGAGATCCCCGAACGCGTGCACACCGGTGGCGGACCCGAAGTCGAGCTTGTCGCCCTGGAAGGCGTCGAAGTCGGTGATCGTGTCCTTGCCTGAGTGCAGTTCGTTGAAGACGAACGTGTCAGCGCCTGTCCCGCCAGCCAGCAGGTCGGTGCCCTGGCCGCCTTGCAGCGTGTCGTTGCCAGCGCCGCCGTCGAGACGGTCGTTGCCCAACCCGCCCGAGAGCTTGTCGTTGCCGGCATCGCCGAACAGCGTGTCGTTGCCCGACCCACCCGACATCGTGTCGTTGCCAGCG
>JANNEU010000503.1:0-12644 GCA_031379035.1 Hyphomicrobiaceae bacterium
TTGGGTATGCGATGGATGCCTAGCTTTTGGGGCATCCAGCCGTTGCAAGCTCGTTACGACCAACCCAGCAACCAACTTCAATAAGGGCGTTGACTAAGCCGCGCTTTAGTCGCCGCAGTGCACGCGCCACTTCGTTCTCAGACTAGGGTCGTTCCGCTCTTGGTGGAATCGAGGAACGACCCTAGTAAGCTGTTTTGTCGTGCTTCTTTCGGGAAAACCGGTGCACACCCCCGGATCAAGTCCGAGAGCATGCTTTTCCCGGAAGCACTCTAGCAGGCCGCTGCTTTGGATTCACCACCTGCGGAAACTGCACGCAGCACAGCCAACACTGAAACGACTGGCGGCGATGACACGAGGGCGAATACGACTCAGTCAATCGATGTCATGGGCCGCCACGTCGGGTGCGACTTCGTGAAGCCGCTTTGTTGAATGCGGCGCACGCCTCAATCACCGACGCGGACGCGTGGATGTATCAACGGCGGCGGGTGCCACTGAGAGCATAGTTGAGCATCTTGGCAGCGAGCTGGGCCGCAGTGAAATCGTAGGCGTGGAAGCCATCGATTGGAGAAAACTCGACCAGATCCATGCCGACGATCTTGTCCGAAGCTTCGACGGCAGCGCGCAGGATCGCCAAGGCCTGGAGATAGCTCAAGCCACCTGGAACGGGCGTACCTGTGGCAGGCATTATGTGGGCGTCGAGGGCGTCGATGTCGAAGGTGATGTAGACAGGCTTGCCCTTGAGCGGCGCGACGATATCCGCGATCTGCCAGTTGGCTTGGTCGAGGCCCATGTGCACGTGGCAGCGATGCTGGTTGGCTTCATAGTAGCGCGCTTCGGGTTCCGAGAAGGCGCGAATGCCGACCGAGACAAGCGTCACGTGCTCGTGGCCGGGTTGATCGAGGACACGGCGCAGAGCGGCGGCGTGGCTATAGGGCTCGTCCAAGTAGCCGTCCCGCAGATCCCAGTGGGCATCGAGGTGAAGCACCACGAGATCTTTCGGAAAGCGCTTGACGAATGGCCGGATCGCGCCGGCAGTGAGTGAATGCTCGCCGCCGAGGATGAAGGGGAGTTTGCCGGCGTCGAGCACGCGGGCGACTAGAATTGCAAGTTCGTCAAGCGCGGCGGGGACGGACTTCGGGATCTTCGGCTCGGGGACGGCGGCGATGCCATAGTCAAGATAAGCTTCGCGCCAAAGTTCATCATCGAAGAGTTCAAGCTGGTGGCTCGCTTTGAGGATGGCTTGCGGGCCGCGCGCCGTGCCGCCGCCATAACTGACGGAGGCCTCAAGGCCGAAGGGGATAACAACGGCGCGGGCATCTTGCGGACGGCCCGTGTCCGCGCGCAACGGATCGAGGAAGCTGAGATCGGCAGGGAGGTAATGGAGCATGGATGGGAGTCTCGTGATGGCGACGGGCGCGGAGGCCTCGTTAGAGATCGGAGAGCGCAAAGCTTCGCACATAATAGGCCATCAGGGCGACCATCATCGGGATGAGCACGATGTGGACAATGCCGAGCGCGGCCCTCAGGCCCCGCCGCTCGCCGACGAAGCGGTTCACGCGCGCTATGGAAAGCATGATCATCGTGCTCACCGTCAGGTAGGCAAAGACGAAAATGCTATCTGAAAGGGTGGCGGCATCCGCATCGAGCTTAGGCAGGGAGAGATAGAGAGCAACTGCGGACAAAAGAGCAGTGACCTGGATGGTGACAATGGCCTCGAAGTGGACGCGGGGAATGAAGATAGCCAGATAAGCCACAATGAGAATGAAGCCGAGCGGGACGACCACGCGGAAATTGTAGTCGGTGGCCTGCCGTTTCATCAACCAGACGAAGCTGGCCTTGTAGAAGGGGGCGATGCTGGGCTCGTGGGTATAGGCGTCGACGACGGGGACGAAATCCTCGTCGTAGCCGACGTATTGCAGCTTCGGCAGCCAGCCGTCGGTCGCCACCTGCTGGTCGCGCAGGTCGGCGGGTGGAGCTTGGACGATGAATGGCGTGTCGCCACGGCGGGGCTGCAGGTCGATTGAGAAACGCTGAGTGTCGAAGGGGTAGCTGGCCAGCGCGGGGTCGAACAGGAACCGGCCGGACACCTTGTAGACCCGCATGCCGTCTGGATAGGCGTCGCTTTTGCCGCCGGCATGCAGCGTTTCGACGGTGAGTTGGCGGCCGTTGGTGCGGGGATCCAGGTAGGCGTTGGCGAAATCCATGCGTTCGATGGAGGCGGCCGGATTGTTGCGCATCGACAGATAGAACTCGGCGAAGAACGTCTTCTCGTTATCATCGACGCGGTAGGTGCGAATGAGATCGACGTCGATGTAGAGCGTATCGATCCGGCGCAGGGATCCGTCTTTGATACGCAGGAACTGAGTGGGGGCGAGCTGGGTGCGGCCAAGGCCCTGGGGCAGCATGACGACGAGCGGTGTGCGCACAGCGGCCCGGGATTGGGGATGGAAGGACCAGTTGTTGAAGCTGCCCTTGAACGCGCCGCGGCCGGCGCTGTAGGCCGTCGCCAAATGCTGAGCGATTTTCTGGCGAATTTGCGGGATGTCGGCACCTGGCTCGGTGCTGCGGGCACCGGCGGCAATCAGGGCAATCATGTCGGCGTACTGCGTGCCGATCTCGATGGCGCGGAGGTTCGCACTTTGCAGCGGATCGGGGATTACGCTTTGAGAGCGTACGCGGCATTCGCCGGATACCCAGCCAGGTGCGGCGGCGATCTTGCTGCCCTCGAAAATCCAGCTCTCGGGCGTGCCTTTGGCAATGAGGCGCCGCAGCCGGTCGTTGTAGGCCTCCGGCAGCTGGTTCCAGGCGAGTTGATAGAGCGCATTGGGATAGGTGCGGGTGATGGCGGCGGGTATGGCGTCGATGCGGCCGGTGATGAATAGGGCAGGGGTGGTGCCCACTTTGACCAGTTCCTTCATGAGCTGTGGCAGCCGCGAATTGCCGATGCCGACAACGATAACGTCCGGCCGTTTGTCGGCAATCTCGGTAACGATGGCGGTCAGCTCGGCTGCGTCCAGTGACGGGCTCTTCTGTGTGCCGATCCGCAAATTGGCAACGAGCGTGCTGGCGCCGAGACGCTGCTTGAGACCGTCGCTGACGATGTTGCTGATGACGCCGTCTTGCAGGCCGACATAGGCGACACGTGAGGCTTCGATGCTGCGCAAGAATTCGGTCATGACCGGCAAGCGTTCGTCGTCCTGGGAGGCCTGCATCGTGAATACGTTGGGGAACGGCTGAAAAATGCTGTTGACGGAGATGCCGGAGAGGAACGGGATATCGGTGTCACGCAGCTCTTTGCTCAAAGTTTCAAAGGCCGATTTGGCGAGCGCTGAGTTTGACAGGCCGATCATCGCGACGGTTGTTGGGTCGGCGAGTGAACGGCGCAGGTTTTCGGTTGTTTTTGCGGGGTTGCGCTGATCGTCGAGGAACGAGAGGTGGATATCGCGCCCGGCCACGCCGCCTTGGGCGTTGAAGCGCGCCTGCTCTTGTGTTGCCAGCTTTGTGATGGCGGCAACGTCACCGGGATCGAAGCACTGGTCGTCGCGGGAGCTCACGAACACGGATATGTTGAGCGGCGGGAGTCGGGCAGCTTCGGCGCGATTTTGAGCGTGGACCGACGATGGACTGGTGAGAAGCAGTGCGGCGAGTGCCAAAATATTGGCCCACCTGGGGCCGGAAGGAGCAGACAACACTTAATGCCTCCGAAAAATGCCGCAGAGACGGGCTGCTGGCGGCGCATAATCTGAGTTCACGGCCGATAAAAAAAACAGTGCACCACATCCGCCCCACTTTGATCAAGTGTAGCGTCGTAATTGCGTCTAGGCGGTCAGTGGCTGATAAGAAGTTGGGCTGCGCTAGGGTCGTTTCACACTTGTTGCAATCGCGGAACGACCCCTAGCTCTTTTGTGCTTGTTGTCGGGAAAACCGCTCACACTTTTCCCGGAAGCACGCTAGCGCGCTGGTTCCAGCATAGGGCCGCGGTTGTGGCCCAGGCTGCTTTCCTCGCCGTAGACAGAGAGCATAGGCGGGTCAAGCAGGATGGCCTGTTCGTAGGCACCGAAGCCATTGAAGCGGCCGGCGATCGCACGGCCATAGGCACCGATGTTGCCGATCTCGATATAGTCGCCCTCGCGGACGCTGTCGGGAAGCATGAAAGGCCCGGGCATGCGATCAATCGAGTCGCAGGTGGGGCCCCAGAACGAGAACGGCGCGAGTGGCGCGTCATCGGCACGGCTTGCCAGCCGCACGGGAAAGATCCAGCCGAGGTGGGCGGCGTCGAACAACGCGCCGTAGGCCCCATCGTTGATGAACAGCTCATTGCTGCGGCGGCTGTTGACGCGGACGATCAGGCTCTCAGCTTCAGAGACCAACGCGCGGCCGGGTTCGCACATCATGCGGCAACTCTCGCCGACAGGCAGCGTTTCAAACGTGCGGCTGATTGCATCAACAAACGCGGACAACGGCTCGGGCCGGCTGTTGGCGTAGACCGACGGGAACCCGCCGCCCACGTCGAGTCGGTCAAGCACGATGCCTGCCTTGACGATAAGATGGCGCACGTCTTCCAGCGCGTTGACGTAGGCTTCAGGTGAAACCGTTTGCGAACCGACGTGGAAGGTGACGCCAAGCTTCTTGGCCACTTGCCGCGTCTTGGCGACGAGCTTGACGGCTTTCAGGCCGGACGTGCCGAACATCTTCTCAAGCGGCAGCGCCGAGTTTTTCGGCTGCACGGCGAGGCGCACCCACAGCGTGAGCTCTTTGGAATTATCGGTTTCGTCCTGGATCTTTTTCAGCTCATCGTCGCTATCGAGCGAGAACGAGCGCACACCGAACTCGGTGTAGGCGCGGCGGATCGCATTGCGCGATTTGACCGGGTGCATGAAGTGCAGGTGCGCGTCGGGAATCGACGACACGTCCTCGATCTCGGGCAGCGAGGCGACGTCGAAGTGGCGGATGCCGGCACCGTACAGGGCACCGAGCAGAAACGGCGACGCGTTGGCCTTGACGGCGTACGCAACGTCACCTGGGAAATGCTCGAGGAACCAGCGTGCCGCTTGCCCGGCAGCATGCGGACGGAGCCCGAAGGTGGGGCGATCTGGACGGCGCTCGGTGACAAGCTCGCGTGCGGTGGCGAAACGATCCATCCTGATGACCTCGACTGGTGTGACCCAAAACCCGCAGCAGACTGCGGCGACAAAGTGCATTTTGGGCCGCGCCAGCGCGGCCTGCGTGTCAGATAGGGATTGGGGGCACTGATGTAAAGCAGCTTTGCGGGCTGTGATGCCTCCGCGTGGTGTTGGTATTGCCGCGCGCCAATGCTTTGATGGGTGCTGCGCTGATTTTTAACCACGACGCCGCGTGAGGACAGCTATGCCGACCACTGATTTTGCCTTTGTACCAGCGTCTGAGCTGGCACCGATGATCAAGCGGCGTGAGGTGTCGGCGGTGGCGGTGGTTTCGGCAACGCTGGACCGGATCGAGGCGAGCCACACGGCGCTCAATGCGTTCATCACCGTCTGCCGGGCGGAGGCGCTCAGAGACGCGGCGGCGATCGACCAGCGGGTTGCGCGAGGTGAGGACGTGGGCCCGCTGGGCGGCGTGCCACTGCATGTGAAAGATCTCGTGAACACAGCCGGCGTGCGGACGACGTTCGGGTCGTTCATGCAAGAGCATAACGTGCCGAAAACGGATGCGGTGTCGGTGGCGCGCCTGAGGGCCGCGGGTGCGGTGCTGGTCGGCAAAACAACGACGCCGGAGTTCGGCCACATGGTGTGGACCGAAGCACCGCTGTTCGGCCGCACAGCAAACGTGTGGGACAAGACGCGAACGGCGGCTGGTTCGTCAGGCGGCGCTGCGGTGGCGTGCGCGGCCGGGCTGGGGCCGATCGGCATTGGGACGTGTGCCGGCGGATCGACGCGCATTCCGGCGGCGGCCAATGGCGTGGTGGGCTTCAAGCAATCGTTGGGGCTGATCCCGCACGACATGGCGCCGGAGAGCTTCGGTAACATGAGCTATATCACGCCGATGACGCGGACGGTGCTGGATACGGCGCTGATGCTGGAGGCCATGGGCGGGCCGCATCCGGCAGATGTGCATAGTTTTGGCATGAGTGCGGCTGGGTGCGTGGAGGCGGTGCGAAGTGCGCGCGATCTGAAGGGGCTGCGGGTGGCGTGGCGGCCGCTGCTTGGGAACACGGTGATTGACGCGGAGGTGCTGCGGTTGTGTGCGGATGCGGCGCGCGTGTTTGAGAGCTTCGGCGCTGAGATGAGCGAGATGGCTGACGACATGGAGCCGACCGAGCCGATGTGGCTGGTGGTGTCGACGGCGCTATGGAATGCGCGGTTTTCGCACCTGCTGCCGGAATGGAAGGAGCGCATGTCGCCGACCTTGGTGCGGCAGATGGCGGGCGGGGCCGGGCATACAGCGGAGATGCTGGCGCGGGCGTATGTGCAGCGGACGGCGCTCTATCGGAAAATTCAGAGCTGGTTCGATGACGTTGATATTATCGTCATGCCGACGATTACACGCACCGCGCTGCCGCTGCAGGAGGCCCTGTTCGAGCCGATCGAAATCGAGGGCAAGACAATCGATACGCCGCGCAAAGCGTGGTTCCCCTACACGCATCCGTTCAATCTGTCGGGCAATCCGGCGGTAACGCTACCGGCAGGTTTCCACTCCGACGGACTACCGGTGGCGATCCAGCTGGTGGGGCGGCGTGGTGCGGATGCCCTGCTGTGCAAGGCGGCGGCGTTATTCGAGCAAGCGCGGCCGTGGGATGGCAAGCGGCCGGTGGTGGGTGGGGTGTGAGGGGGAGGTGGTGCTTCCAAGTTGCCTCGCCATGCTGCGTCAAGGCCTTGTGCGGAACCGCAGGGCTTCGTAGTTTGCGAGGTGTTAAGGGCTGTCCTGTAGCCTGTCAGTTGCGTCGCGCTTCGAGTGAACATGTCCGAGCATCAAAAGCACTTCCCGGAATTCTATGTGACGGCGCCGCAGCCGTGTCCGTACCTGCCCGGCAAGCAGGAGCGGAAGTTGTTCACGCATCTGACGCACGAGAAGCCGCCGGCATTGATTGACAACCTGCTCAAGGGCGGGTTCCGGCGCAGCCAGAATATCGCTTACATGCCCTATTGCGAAGGCTGCCAGGCCTGTGTGTCGACGCGGGTGGTGGTGGACGAGTTCGACGCCGGGCGCAGCATGCGTAAGCTGGCGGCGGTGAACAAGGATGTGGTGGCAAGGCGCATTCCACCATCGCCGACATCTGAGCAGTACGCGCTGTTCCGCAAGTATATCGACGGGCGGCACGGCGCGGGCGGCATGTCCGACATGAATGTGCTCGACTATGCGATGATGATCGAAGACAGCATCATCGATACGTTTTTGACTGAGTACCGCGTGCGCCCGCAGGGCAAGGCTGCCAATTCCAAGCCTGAGAAATGGCCGTTGGTGGGTGTGGCGCTGTGCGACCGCCTGACCGACGGTGTGTCGATGGTTTACAGTTTTTATGATCCTGAATGCGGCCCACGCAGCTTGGGCACGCACATGATCCTGGATCATCTAGCGTACACGCAGATGCTCGGCTTGCCGTTTCTCTACCTCGGCTATTGGATCGAGGGGTCGCGGAAGATGGAATACAAGACGCGCTTCAAGCCGCAGGAACATCTGACTGGCAATGGCTGGGTGAAAGTCGACACGGGGGCGTAGGGTGGCCCATGGCGCATAGTCCGTAGTCCGTAAGGCAACTAACAGCCAAAGCTACTCCGCAGACTTTAGAGACTTGGTTCGGAACGCGCCACTCGACCTCCGGCTGGCCTCTTAAGCCAGACAGCACTTCTTGTGCTTTTTGCCGGATCCGCAGGGGCAGGGCTCGTTGCGGCCAATTTTTGGGGTGGCACGGACGTATTGCTCGATTGGCGCGTGGTGATCGTGGCCGTGGTTGCAGTCGGGGCCATGCACATGGCCGGGTGCGTCATGATCGTGGTCATGGTCGCAGTCGGGACCGTGGACATGGGGGACAGCGGTCTTAACTGTGTCGTTCATGGGGATGGACCTGCGGCGGGTTTAACGGGAGCGTTGGGCGAGCTTACTCTCAAAACATAAGCAGAGTTGGGCCATAGTGCCAATGCGGCCGCTTTACGAGCCCCCTGTTAATCCAGGTGATTTCCGAGTAAAGATGCAGCACCAAGCTTGACAGCCTTTGGCTGCCGGCGCGTTTTTGGTATGGATAGTGCGAACTAAGGCATTGCAAGCCTTTGAAACAGCGGTATATCCGACTGAGTTGACTGCCCAACCGCAACAACCGATGGAGAATGCAACATACGCCGTCCAATGAAAGCTGCGCCAGAGCGCGAGCCAGCCGGTCCGCGGATCAACGAACATATCCGCGTTCGGGAAGTCCGCCTGATTGATGAAACCGGAACCAACGTCGGCGTCGTGACAACGATCGACGCGCGCGTGAAAGCGCATGAACTGGGCCTCGACCTAGTCGAGATTTCGCCCGATGCGCTGCCGCCCGTGTGTAAAATCATGGACTACGGCAAGTTCAAATTTCAAGAGCAAAAGAAGGTCGCTGAGGCCCGCAAACGGCAGAAGATTGTCGAGCTCAAAGAAATCAAAATGCGGCCGGGCATTGATGACCACGACTATGACGTCAAGATGCGTTCGGTGAAGCGGTTCTTCGAGGAAGGCGACAAGGTCAAGATCACCCTGCGCTTCCGTGGCCGAGAAATGGCGCACACGTCGCTCGGCATGGACGTGCTGAAGCGCGTGAAGGTCGACACCGAGACGATTGCCAAGGTCGAGAGCGAGCCCCGTTTTGAAGGCCGCCAGATGATTATGATCCTCGCTCCCAAATAAGGGAGCATCGAAGTCAAATTTGGTTGCAGATGTGGAAAAATGAGAGGCAGTCGCCGCATGGCGGCTGCCTCTATACTTATGCACGCTCTAACGGTGTAAGAATGCGACCATAAAAAAAACGGTACCCGACACAACAAGTCCGGCGTTCCTGGACCGCGCTGAACAGCGCCGGCGGACCTGGAGCTTGGCGCGCTATGACGACCTCGATCAAATGAAAGCGGATGAATATCGCTTCTGGCAGACGCAGCCGGGTCACGTGCGAATCGCGGCAATCTCAGGGCTCATGACAGAGCACTATGCGATGAAGGGACAGTATGTTCGACGACTTCAAAGAACTCTTGTCCGTATTGAACAAGCATAGAGTGAAATATCTCGTCGTAGGCGGCTACGCGGTCGGCTATCAGCGCAGCCGCGCGAAACAAAAGACCTAGATGTGCTGATTCAGCCTGCACCCAAGAACAGCGCCGCCGTCTACCGTGCTCTGGTCGAATTTGGCGCCCCGAACATCGCCACGCTTACGCCTGCCAGCTTCACCGAGGCGGGTACGTTTTATCGCATGGGCGTGCCGCCGGTCGCAGTGGACATTCTGGCGGAAATTAAAGGCGCGGCTTTCAGCGTCGCGTGGAAGAACCGAGTGGCTGTTGCGATCGACGCTGGCACCGGACTAACCGCACATTTCATCTCCCGCGATGACTTGATCGCAGCGAAATTGGCCGCCGGCCGACCCCGGGATCTCGCCGACGTAGACGAACTGCGGAAAGCAGTTGAAGCTGCGAAAGTGTCGGCATCAAAGCCGCCCAAACCGCCAAAGTTCCGCAAGCAGCGCAAGAAAGAAACGTAGCGGCGATCTGAGCCGCGTGGCCGCGACACATAATTTTCACGCAGCCAAGCTCAGCAACTGTCGCGCTTCTTTCACCGTCGCGGCATGGCGACCGTACTTGCCACAGAGATCGGCGAGGCGTTTGACGAGGGCGGCGTTGGAGGGGGCGAGAGTCGTCTTGTCCCAGCGGATGTTGTCTTCAAGACCGGTGCGGCAGTGACCGCCAAGTTCGAGCGCCCAGTTGTTGAGGGTCAGCTGATCTTTGCCGATGCCGGCACCGGTCCAAGTGGCGTCGGGGGCCAGGCGCTTCAAGGTTTTGACGTAGAACTCAAAGGTGTCGCGGTCGACCGGCATGGCGTTCTTGACGCCCATCACGAACTGCACGTGCAACGGGCCCTTCATCTGCCCGCCCTTCTGCATCTCGACGGCCTTAAAGATCATCGACAGGTCGAAGGCTTCGACTTCCGGCTTGACGTTATGCGTCAGCATTTCGCTGGCCAGCCAGTCGACCAACTCCGGCGCATTCTCATAAACACGGGCCGGGAAGTTGCACGAGCCCGTGGAGAGGGAGGCCATGTCAGGCTTCAGCGGCAGCATGCCACCGCGCTCACGGCCATTGCCGGAGCGCCCACCGGTGGAAAGCTGAATGATCATGCCGGGGCAGTGTTTTTTCAGGCCTTCGCAGAGTTTGCCGAAGCGCGCGGGGTCGGAGGTCGGTTTGCCGGAATCGTCGCGCACGTGGCAATGGGCGAGCGTGGCACCGACCTCAAAGGCGGCGTGCGTTGATTCAATCTGCTCGGCAATCGAGATCGGCACGGCGGGGTTATCGGCCTTGGTCGGCAGCGAGCCGGTGATGGCGACGGTGATGATGCAAGGTGTGGACATGAGGACAGCTCGTTTGGCTGGGGCTCTGGGGCAGGTCTATAAGCCTGGGGCAGGTCACCAAGATCGCCTACCAGCAGTTCTCGCCGAGGGAAAGCCCATCATGATCACCGCCATGATTAGTCTGGCCTACATCCAACGCATGGCGCGCTATAACCGCTGGCAGAACGAGAACTTGTACGGCGCGACGACGCGGCTGCCCGACAGCGAACGGACGCGGGAGCGTGGCGCGTTTTTCGGATCAGTCCAGGGGACGCTCTGCCATCTGCTGATCACCGACCAGATGTGGATGCATCGCTTTCAGCCTGATCGCTTTCCCATGCCGAAGGTCGCCTCGATCGCGGCGACCGCCACCGCGATCGCTGACTGGGCCGAACTCGAGGCGGCGCGCAAGGATCTGGACGGGATCCTCATCGCCTGGTGTGACGGGTTGGATGCTGATTGGCTTGACGGTGAGGTGACCTATTACTCGGTCGCCATGGGGCGCGACTATGCGCGCCCGCGCGGACTGCTGCTGACGCATCTGTTCAATCACCAGACCCATCACCGGGGGCAGGTCCACTGCATGCTGACGCAGGCTGGGATCAAGCCGGGCGATACGGATCTGCCGATCATGGAGGTGTGAGGGCGCGGTTGAAACTTTGTGGCCGTCGCGACGTAACTTTGAAATGTCTCACCACCTGGAGCACACGATGCCGAAATTCCTTGCCCGAACGATCGCGGCCTTGGCGCTGTCCACCACCGGCGCTGCCGCACAGGACAACTTCGAAGCATGGCCCGTGCTGAAGAGCACGTTTCCATCGACGGGCGGTGGCGGGATGATCATCAAGGGCTATGACCCGGTGATCACCGAGGGCAAGTGCATCACGACCTTTATGGCCGTCGAAAGCGTGCCCAATCCGAAGGTCTACGCCAGCATGATCACGTTCGAGGCTGTCGCGGCGCAGGGCGGCACGCTGTGCCAGAACGGGCAGTGGAAGGCGTTTGAGGGCGGGGCCAGCGGAACGACTCCCTATCGCGTCTTCTTCAAGGATGGCGTTTTCCGCGGCTCGCCGTGAGGGAAAATGGCGACCGCCGCCAATTTCGACTGACGGTGGCGACGGTCTGGTGCGGGAAGAGATGGAAAATGGTGGCTGTCCCCATTTTCCTGTGCGATAGGCACGCCATCTTTTTCAAACCCCCGAGGACGCCATGGCTGCCATCAAAGACCCCGAGAACACGCTGCTGATCGAAACCACCAAAGGCAACGTCGTCATCGCCATGCGGCCGGATCTGGCACCGGGCCATGTGGCGCACATCAAGAAGCTGGTGCGCGAAGGCTTCTACGACGGCATCGTGTTCCATCGGGTGATCGAAGGCTTCATGGCGCAGACGGGTTGCCCCAAGGGCCAGGGCACTGGTGGATCGAAGTATCCGAACTTGAAAGCTGAATTCAATGCGGAAAAGCACGTGCGTGGCACCTGCTCGATGGCCCGCTCGTCCATGCCAGACAGCGCCAACAGCCAGTTCTTCATCTGCTTCGCCGACGCTGGTTTTCTCGACAAGCAGTATACGGCTTGGGGTCACGTTATCGACGGCATGGAGAACGTCGACAAAATCAAGCGCGGCGAGCCCGTGCAGAACCCCGACAAGATGGTGACGGTGAAGGTGGCGGCGGATGTGAAGTGAGGGGTTAGGGGTGATTGTGGCGGCGGGCAACCCGGACGGGTGGTCCGCCGTTGGCGTTGGGGGCGGAGACAGGGGAGATGATGCAGCAGCGCCGGCACGATCGCACGTGACATGGCGGATGCGCCCGAGGGGATTGCCAAGTGGTCGCACTTTGTTTTGTCCTGCTTCTTATCGGGAAAACCACTTACACCCCCGGAACAAGTCCTAGGGCATGCTTTTCCCGGAAGCACTTTAAGGGCGTCCTCTTCTGCGCTATGGGCCGCGGCGTGTCGGGTGGAATGCTGCAACAGCCACAGCCCAAAGATTAACATTAACTGCAGCTTATGATTGCGAAAAACTTTTATTCGCATATTCGTTGATCACCTCACCGACCGGGGCTTTCTAGATGGTTCGCGAATGCGGTGGGGTGCTGTGAACAGCGCGGGAT
>JANNEU010000493.1:0-46101 GCA_031379035.1 Hyphomicrobiaceae bacterium
GATCGTGACCACCGCCAGCATCACGCCAGCGATCCAGATTTCACCGCGCCCTACGTTCCTCACGACCAAACCCATTACGCATCTCCCGTTCGGCCTCAGCGGCTTCTGCCACCGTACTGCCACTCTCTGGCCTGACTTGCTCTGGCCCGACTTGCTCTGGCCCGACTTACAGATCGAACGATAGCAGACTTGTCAGCCTACAGGCGAGAGGCGTCGACTGCTCTTTTTTCAGGCCCTGCTCCAGACCCCTGATTTTGCAGAGACCTGCCAGAGACCTGCCAGAACCTGCCAGAGACGACATGGCACGGCTGCAACCGCCACATTCCGGCAGACGAATGGATCGTAGATCACCTAGACTGCCGTGGAGACGCTGCTCTCTTTCGGCAGGGCCTGCGTCCTGCAACCACAAGGCTCGGCGGTGGTCTCCTGGTGCGCGTGTTTGACCAGCGTCGCATCGATCAGAGCGTCGCCAATCGTCGGGTATCATCACATAATGAGTGGATCGCCAGCCCAAGCCCGTATCGCCGGATCGATATCCGATATCGATGCCGTTGTGTGGGACAGCCTCGCCAACCCCGATCCGGCGATCTCTAATCCTTTTCTGGCGCATCGCTTTCTCCTCGCGCTGGAAGACGCCGGCACCGTCAGCAGCCGCACTGGTTGGACGCCGCATCACATCGTCGTCGAGCGCGACGGCGCTGTCGTTGGCGTGGCACCGGCCTACCTCAAGACCCACAGCCAGGGTGAATACGTCTTCGATCATGGCTGGGGCGACGCCTACCAGCGTGCCGGCGGACAGTATTATCCAAAGCTGCAGATTGCAGTGCCCTTCACGCCTGTGCCTGGTCCGCGGTTTCTCGCCGGGAATGGCCCCGACGCAGCGGCAAATCAGGCCCTGTTGGCGGAGGCCGCCATTGAGATTGCCCGTCAGCTCAAGGTCTCGTCCCTGCACGCCACGTTCGTCGATCAAGTTGCCTGGGATGCGCTGGGTGGCGGCAAAGCAGCCCGTTTCCTGCAGCGCACCGATCAGCAGTTCCACTGGCACAATGCTGGCTATGTGACGTTTGACGATTTCCTGGCCGCGCTCTCGTCGCGAAAGCGCAAAACCATCCGCAAGGAACGTGAGACGGCGCTGGCACCAGGTATCACCGTGAAAGCGCTGCGGGGTGCCGACATCACCGAAGCCTATTGGGACGCGTTTTTCGTTTTCTATCAGGATACTGGTGCGCGCAAATGGGGACGGCCTTATCTCAATCGCCGCTTCTTCTCGCTGTTGGGCGAACGGATGGGGGCGGACTGCCTGCTGCTCGTCGCCGAGCGCGCCGGCAAGCCCATCGCTGGCGCTCTCAACCTGATCGGCGGCGATTGCCTTTATGGCCGCTATTGGGGTGCGACCGAGCAGCATCCCTGCCTGCATTTTGAGCTTTGCTATTACCAAGCCATTGAATGGGCCATTGCGGCCGGCCTGCCGCGCGTGGAAGCGGGTGCCCAGGGTGACCACAAACTGGCGCGCGGCTATGTGCCCGTCGCCACGCATTCCCTGCACTGGATTGCCGACCCCGGATTCCGTAAAGCCGTTGATCGCTATCTCGGCGAAGAGCGCGCCCACATGATCGAGCAGCGCGCCATGCTCGCCGAATTCGCCCCTTATAAAAAAGTCGTCGAAGAGCAGGATTGAGCCGCTGCCAGTTAACTCTCTCAACGCATGCGTGCGCTGCAGCATGGCGCGCATCCCCTAAACATGCGACAAAACAACGCGATTCGGCGGAGGGCCAAGTCGTCAACAGACTTGGAAGGAAATCCCATGAACTTTCTCATCCCGCTGATCATGCAGGCCATTGGTGGCGCGGCTGGCGGCAATCTGCTCGGCTCCGTCGTCAAAGGTGCCAGCATGGGCACCACCGGCAACACCATCGCTGGCGCACTCGGCGGCGCGGTCGGCATGCCGGTTCTCGGTTCGCTCATCCCCGCACTCGGCTCGATGGCCGGTGGCGGCATGGATATCGGTTCGATCCTCGCCAATCTCGTTGGCGGCGGCGTCATGGGCGGCGTTGTGCAGCTGGTCGTCGGCCTCATCAAGAACCGCATGGCTTGATTGCAGGCCTTAGAAGCGGCTGGACACGTCCAGCCGCTTCGTTACTTTGCAGCTCATGTCTCACACTGGCGGGCTGTTTCCATGATCTTTGACCATCGCACCTACGTCTGCAAATTCGGCACCGTTCAAGCGCACTTCGCCCTCTACGAAAAAATGGGCATGGCCTGCCAGAAGCGCCATCTCGGCGAGCCTGTCCTTTATGCGTCCACCGAAGTGGGAGACGTCAACGCCTTCGTGCACATCTGGGCCTATAAAGACCTCGCTGATCGCACCGCCCGCCGCGCGGCCATGTATGCCGACCCCGATTGGCAAGCCTTCATCAAGGCCTCCAAAGAACTCGGTGCCATCGTCACGCAGCAGAACAGCATCCTGGTGCCGGCCTCGTTCTTCAAGTTGCCGGGGCGATAGCCACGACAGCCTAACTGCTGCCGATGTAGATGCCGGCCAGCAGCACGAGCGCACCGCCTATCACTACCTGGATCAGCGCTGACGTGAACGGCGTCTCCATGAACTTCCAGCGAATGTAGGCAATTGCCGCCAGCTCGACGGCGACGACCACCACGGCAACCGCCGTTGCCGTCCAGAAATCCTTGATCAGATACGGCAGCGTATGCCCGAGCCCGCCGACGGTGGTCATCACTCCGCACACAATGCCGCGTAGCCAGGGGTGGCCGCGTCCCGTGATCTCGCCATCGTCCGACAGCGCTTCCGTGAGCCCCATGCTGATACCAGCGCCGATGGACGCGGCCATGCCGACGAGAAACGCGTCCCAGGTATTGTGGGTTGCGAACGCCGCCGCAAAGATCGGTGCCAAGGTCGAGATCGACCCATCGATCAACCCAGCCAACCCCGGTTGCACGATCTGCAGCACGAACAGCCGTTTGCGCGTCGCATCTTCCTCGGTGCGCACATCCGGTGTCACGTTGGTTTCGCCCAACTTAGCGGCGAGGCTTTCGTGCTTCTTTTCGATCTCAGCGAGGTCGCCAAGGAGTTTGCGCACATCGACATCGCGCGCGCGTTCGGCGGACTTTGCGTAAAACTGGCTCGCTTCGAATTCCATCAGCTCGGCCTGCCGCCGCGCCACGTCGATGCGTAACCCATCCGCTAGCCACACCGGCCGCCGCTTCAGAAATCCACGCACGTCGGCGCGCGTGATGTAGGGCAGATCTTTGCCGAATTTCTTCTCAAACAGCGCGAGCAGACTATGCCGGTGTCCACTTTCCTCGGCGGCCATCTCCTCGAAGACTTTTGCTGAAGCCGGATATTGCCCGCGCAGGCGAGACGCGAAATGCAGGTAAATGCGGCCGTCCTCCTCCTCGTTGGCGATGGCCAGCGCCAGCACCTCAGCCTCGGTCAGATCCGCCATGCGCTTCATCAGATGCCCCGCCGCGAGAAGTTGTTTGGAATACTTCTAAAGAACAGCGGTGCTGGGCTCAACCCCACGCGACAGCATTACGCGGGAATTGAACACGTTAGGGCCTATCGTCGAGCCAACCCGTCGCAGAATTTCGTCAACATCAGCTGTGCGAAACCTCGCAGCGTCCTATATGGTCACTCCAGAGCTCCAACCGGACCCTGCCCCATGAAACTGGACGATCTCATCGCCATCGACGTGCACACGCACGCGGAAGTATCCTGCCGTCAGCCGGCTGACGCCCACTGGCTGCCCTACGAAGAAGCGGCGAATAAATACTTTAAAGCCGGCAAGCGCCCGACTATCGCCGAAACCGTTGCCTACTATCGCGAACGCAAAATCGGCCTGATCATGTTCACTGTCGATAGTGAGTTCCAGATCGGCAACAAGCGCATCCCTAATGAAGAAGTCGCCGAAGCAGCGGCCGCCAACTCAGACATGATGATGGCGTTTGCGTCCATCGATCCCCACAAGGGCAAGATGGGCGTCCGCGAGGCGCGCGATCTTATCAAAGCCGGTGTCATCAAGGGCTTCAAGTTCCACCCCACCGTGCAGGGCTTCTTTCCCAACGACCGGCTGGCCTATGACCTCTACGAAGTCATCGCTGAATACAAGCTGCCGGCGATCTTCCACTCCGGACATTCCGGCATCGGCACCGGCATGCCAGGCGGCGGCGGCTTGAAGCTCAAGTATTCCAACCCCATTCACGTCGATGATGTGGCCGCGGACTTCCCCGACATGACCGTCATCATCGCCCACCCGTCATGGCCCTGGCAGGACGAGGCTCTATCGGTTTGCCTCCACAAACCCAACGTCTACATCGACCTGTCCGGTTGGAGCCCGAAGTATTTTCCGAAGGACCTGATCACGCGCGCGAACGGCCAGCTGAAGCACAAGATGCTGTTCGGTTCCGACTTCCCGCTCATCCAGCCCGACCGCTGGATCGCTGATTTCAAAGACCCGGCAACTGGCTTCAAACCTGAAGTCTTCGACCTGATCCTCAAACAGAACGCCATTAAGGCCCTTCGCCTGGATGCCGCTTAGCCACAAAATCCAGCGGCTTTGCACAACCTGTGCGCCGCACTTGCCTTTTGTTTAGGCGACTCATTAAAGTCCGGGTCGAACGGCGGGGAGGGGAGCGTGGGCCATCCCGCCGCAAAATCGCCCGCAAGGGCTTGAATGGGGCCGAGAAACGATGAGTTCGATTTCAGAGGCGCGGGCACTGGCAAAGCAAAGCGGGGCCAAGCGTCAGCGCGGGCGCACGCCACCGACGGATATTGCCAACCCGGAGTACTTTCATAAGGTCGTGGACTGCCAATATGCCTGTCCGACCCACACGCCCGTGCCCGAGTACATTCGGTTGATCGCACAGGGGCGCTACGCTGCGGCCTACATGCTCAACTGGGAGAGCAACGTGTTTCCCGGCGTCCTGGGGCGCGTCTGTGATCGGCCCTGTGAGCCCGCCTGCCGCCGTGGCCGTGTCCAAACCGGCGATGAACTTAACGCCAAGGATCCAACCCGCAAGGACAGTGAACCGGTTGCCATCTGCCGCTTGAAGCGCGTCGCCGCTGACCTTAAGGGCGACATCGACGTTTTCATGCCCGAAATCCCGCCCACCAAAAACGGCAAACGTATTGCTCTGCTGGGTGCTGGCCCGGCCTCGCTGACCGTCGCCCGCGACTTGCTTCCCTTGGGCTACAGCGTCACGCTGTTTGAGAAAGACCCGCGGGGCGGTGGGCTCATGCGCACCAACATCCCGTCTTTCCGATTACCAGAGCATGTTCTGGACGACGAAGTCGGTCGCATTATCGATTTCGGGGTCGAAGCACGTTTCGGTCATAAGATCACGAGCCTCAAGGCTGTTCTCGCTGAGGGGTATGATGCTGTCTTCGTTGGCACCGGTGCACCCAAAGGTAAAGATCTTGAGATCCCTGGCCGCAAGGAAGCCGACGCCAACATCCACATCGGCATCGACTTCCTCACCTCTGTCGCCTTCAGCCACGTCGAAAAAATTGGCCGCCGCGTTGTTGTTATCGGCGGCGGCAACACGGCTATGGACTGTTGCCGCACCGCGCTTCGCCTCGGTTCGGAGGAAGTCACCGTTACCATCCGCAGCCCGCGCAAGGTCATGAAAGCCTCCGATTGGGAGGTCAAAGACACCATGCACGAGGGCATCCCGATCCTCGACAATCACGCGCCCAAGGAATTTCTCATCAAGGGCGGCAAGCTCGCCGGCGTGGTGTTTGAAAAGATGATCGAGCAGGGCGTTGACGCCAAGGGTCGTCCCAAACTGGTTGCCTCAGGCGAACTCGTCACCATTGGCTGCGACGACGTGCTGATGGCCATTGGTCAGGACAACGCCTTTCCATGGATCGAGCAGGATGCCGGCCTCGACTTCAACGAGTGGGGCATGCCGAAGGTCGATAAAGTCACTTTCCAGTCTACCAACCCCAAAGTTTTTTTCGGTGGCGACTCGGCCTGGGGCCCTGAGAATATCATCTGGGCCGTCAGTCACGGGCATCAGGCGGCCATCTCGATTGACGCCTTCTGCCACGGCAAGACGATTACCGAACGTCCCGCGCCCGGTCACAATCTCATCAGTCAGAAAATGGGCATCCACGAGTGGTCCTATAAGAACGACTACGATGCTGGCCGCCGCATGTCCGTCCCGCACGCCGATCTCGCGACTTCTCTGAAGAATATTAAGCTCGAAGTTGAGCTTGGTTTTGACGAGGTGCGCGCCCTCAAGGAAGCTGCCCGATGCCTCAATTGTGACGTGCAGACGGTGTTCGTCGAGAAGCTCTGCATCGAGTGCGACGCCTGTATGGATATCTGCCCCGTCGATTGCATCAACTTCACCGAGAACGAAGCTGAGGAAGCGCTGCGCATGCAGCTCCGGGTTCCGGCGTTGAACGCCAAGCAGGACATCTACGTCTCGCAAGTCCTGAAGACGGGCCGCATCATGGCCAAAGACGAAGATGTTTGTCTGCATTGCGGCTTATGCGCCGAGCGCTGCCCAACTGGGGCATGGGACATGCAAAAATTCATCTTCGTTGAGGCGCAGGCCTCCAAAGCCTGCCTTTCAAACCACAATGCGTATCTGGGGTGAGGTCCCCACCGCTGTCATGCCGGCCTGTTACCTAGGCTGACAATGGCAGGTGGGGTGGCCGTACAGGCGCAATTTCCAGGACCAAGAGCATGAGCGGCACCAACGACTTCGTCATAAAGTTTGCCACTGTCAACGGTTCCGGCTCGGCGAGTGCGAACTCCATGTTCGCCAAGACGCTGTTCCGCATGGGTATCCCGGTCAGCCCGAAGAACATCTTCCCATCCAACATTCAGGGCCTCGCCACCTGGTACGAAGTCCGCGTCTCCGAGAAAGGCTATCTCGGCCGCCGGGACGGCATCGATCTGATGGTCGCTATGAACCCGCAAAGCTACGCCGAAGATCTTAAGGCCGTCGTCCCCGGTGGTTGGTTGCTCTACGACAGTTCACTCCCCCGCAATTGGGCGCGTGATGACATCAACTTGCTTCCTATCCCAATCGCCGAAATGTGCGCGAAAAAGTGGTCTGATCCGCGCCAGCGCCAGCTCTTCAAAAACATGGTCTATGTCGGCGCATTGTCGGCACTCCTCGACATGGACATGGAGGTCATCAAAGGCGTCGTCTCAGATCAACTTAAGGGCAAAGAAAAGCTCGTTTCCTCGAACATGGCTGCGCTTGACCTCGGCCGCACCTTTGCCCAGCAGAACTTTGCCTGCCCGCTGGCCATCAATGTGCGTCACGCGACCGGTGCCAAAGGTAAAATCCTCGTCACCGGCAACGAAGCGGCCGGGCTTGGAGCGGTGTATGCGGGTGCAACCGTTTGCGCCTGGTATCCGATCACGCCATCGACCTCGGTTGCCGAAGGCTTCGAGAAGCATGCCAAGAAATTCCGCACCACAAAGGATGGCCACAAGCTCGTGGGCATTGTGCAGGCCGAAGACGAACTCGCGGCCATTGGCGTTGTTATTGGTGCCGGTTGGAATGGTGCCCGTGCGTTCACCGCCACCTCTGGCCCCGGCATCTCGCTCATGAGCGAGTTTCTCGGCCTCGCCTACTTCGCCGAGCTGCCGCTGGTGCTTTTCAACGTCCAACGCGGTGGTCCCTCAACCGGTATGCCCACCCGCACAGGCCAGCCCGATATCTTGTCTTGCGCCTATGCGAGCCACGGTGACACCAAGCACGTGCTGCTGTTTCCGTCCGATCCGACCGAATGCTTCAGCATGGGTGCTGAGGCCTTCAACCTCGCCGAGCGCCTCCAGACACCTGTGATCGTCATGTCCGACCTCGACATCGGCATGAATGACTGGGTCTGCGATCCCTTCAGCTGGGACGATGCGAAGGTCCATGACCGTGGTAAGGTTCTGACCGCAGAAGAACTCGAAAGCTTCAAGGATCGGCGCGGCCAACCTTGGGGTCGCTACCTCGATATCGACGGCGACGGCATTCCCTATCGCACCTTGCCCGGCACGCACCCGGACATGGGCGCGTTCTTCACACGCGGAACCAGTCATGACGAATACGCACGCTACACCGAAGATGGGACGACCCACGCGCGCATGATCGATCGGATCCGCCGCAAGTTCGAGACGACCGGCGCGGCCCTTGTCCCAAAGCCCGAGATCACCACACGCGATCCCAAAAGTAAGATCGGCGTCATCTACTTCGGTGCCACGCGTCCTGGCGTTCTCGAAGGTCTCGATGAACTCGAGACGCAAGGCTTCAAGCTCAACGCGATGCGTTTGCGGGCGTTTCCGTTCAATGACGATGTGAAGGCCTTCTGTGTTGCCCACGACAAGGTGTTCGTCGTCGAGCAGAACCGTGATGGCCAGATGCGCTCGCTCTTGATGGTCGAAGCCGGCATCGCCGGTGAGAAGCTGGTATCAGTCTTGAACTATGATGGCACACCGCTCGCCGCCAGGTTTGTCCGCGAGAGTATTCTCCATCACCTGCGCCCCGCCAAACAGCAAGCCGCCGAGTAGGCAAGCACCCAATCATGCCGTTTTCTGCAGAAGACCGCGCGCTCTTGCTGGCCGTCAAAGGCGTCGGCCCCACCGTGCTCGCGCGTCTTGAGCAGATGGGCCTTGATCAGTTTAGCAAACTCGCGAAGAGAAACGCGTCCGACATTTGTTCAGAAGCTGCAGGATTGGCTGGCAGCACCTGTTGGAAAAACAGCCCCCAGGCGCGTAAAGCAATCGAAGCGGCGATTGCCGCAGCCCAGAGTGCACTCAACAATCGCAAGTGAAACCATGCCAACCAAATTGCCCACAGGCGACCAGATAAACATCAAGCGACGCGACACGCGTAGAAGGTCGCACTGCAGCGCGATTTGTGCAGCAGCACCTTTCCAATGGATGTTGTTATGATCCTGGCAGCAATGGGCAGACCACTTGGTGCCATTACGGCCGCGCTGTTTGCCCTCCCCGTAGCAACCCCATCCTATGCCGCCGATTGTCCAGCCAGCATCGAAGCCGCTGGCCGCATTGCGCTGGTTGATGGGAAGGGACAGTCGTCAATCATCGAGGCGTTGGACTCAGGCTATGTTCGCCGTATTGAAGATCTGCCCCAAGCCTCCAATGCCTCAAAGAACCATATCGAGGGTTATCAGGGTTTCTTTGCCGAGACGATCACGACGATCAGCGAGCGCGCAACCACGGTCCAGTACTACAAGATTTCTCCAGAGACCCACGCGCGTCTGCGCCAAGCGTTGCCGCCTAAGCCTGGGACGACGCTGACCATTGACTACGATGTCGTCTACGCAACCGCCGCGATGCCCGCGCCTGTCTCCCAAGCGGTGCCACCCAGCCGGAGTTGGAAGGTAACTTATACCGTCACGGGCGAAGAACAGATCAAGATTGGTGCGTGTAGCTATAAAACCCTCGTCATCGAAACCACCGCACGCAATGCCGATAACAGCTTCACGACCACCACAACCTATTCTTATTCAGCCGACCTCAAGGCGTGGCTAAAGCTGCAAGGGGTGTTCAAGCCCGCGGACAAGCCTGAGACCCGGATAGACCGCACAATTGTATCCGTAGCCACCCTCGCAAAAGACTGACAAACTCTCTCCGGCTGATCGACGGACCTAGATCGACGGACCCAGCAAGGAATTCGACCCTCCATGTCCTACATCACCAAGCCGTCCGCCCATCACCCGGCCCTCAAGAAGAACGATCTTGGTCTGACCCGTCGTGACTATGAGGGGTCAATGTCGACGCTGTGCGCGGGCTGCGGTCACGACAGCATCACAGCCGCCATCATCGAAGCCTGCTTCCAGATGGATCTGCCGTCGCATCGGATCGCCAAAGTGTCTGGCATCGGCTGCTCATCAAAAGCGCCAACCTATTTTCTTGGACGCAGCCATGGTTTCAACTCGGTACATGGGCGTATGCCCTCAGTCACGACGGGTGCCGCCATGGCCAACCGCGATCTCGTCTATATCGGCGTGTCTGGCGACGGCGATACAGCCTCGATCGGCCTCGGCCAGTTCTGCCATGCTGTGCGGCGCAAGTTGAACATGACCTACATCGTCATGAACAACGGATGCTATGGGCTCACCAAGGGCCAGTTCTCCGCCACCAACGATAAGGCGTCGCCTTCCAAAAAGGGTGAAGCGAACCCGTTCGAGGCAATTGACCTGTGCCAGCTTGCTATTCAGCTCGGTGCCGGCTTCGTTGCGCGCTCTTTTTCAGGTGACAAGAACCAACTGATCCCGCTGATCAAAGCGGCTGTTGCCTACAAGGGCTTTGCGTTCCTCGATGTGATCAGCCCGTGCGTGACCTTCAACAACCACGACACATCGACCAAAAGCTATTCGTATGTGCGCGAGCACAACATGGCGTCAGAAAACCATCTCGACTTTGTCGAGAGCCAGGATGAAATTACCATCGACTACGAGGAAGGCACTTCGACATCAATCGACATGCATGACGGTTCGAAACTCCTGCTCCATAAGCTCGATGGTGGTCACGATGCCACCGATTCCGATGCCGCGATCATGGCTATCCGCAAGAGCGCCAAAACCGGTGAGGTCGCCACTGGCCTTCTCTACGTCAATCCCCTGCAGGAAGAACTGCACGACATGCTCGCTACCGAGGTGCGTCCGCTCAACGCTGTGCCGATGAGCGAACTGTGCCCTGGTGCAAAGGCGCTGGAAGCCGTGAACGCCCGCTTCCGCTGAGGTCTACGCATCACCCTATCCACGCAAAAACGGCGGCACATGTGCCGCCGTTTTCGATTTCTGTGGCCCGTTCAACGCTCAATCGTCGTCGCCGTCACGGCAGGCTTCGTAGCGTAAGCGCCACTTGCGGAGGCCGGTCTCTTCGTAGCGAGCCTTCAACCACGCACAGTGGCGATAGGAGTTGGCCACATACCCGTAGCTGACCAATGGAACCCCAATCGCCGCTACATATCCGTAGCTGCGGCCAGGGTGCCGGTGATGCACGCGGCCTGATCCGGCGTGCGCGATAAACCGATGCGGAGCCACACCGACAAAAGGTGATCCAGATCCTGCCCGTGCGGAGAAATTGAACCCGGCAGCGCTGGCGCTGAAGTGCGAGACACCGCCGCCACTGGCGCGCGCTGATACGTGAGCGCTCCCCGATCTCGGCGCGAAGGATGCGTGTCCGCCGCCGCTATGCCCGCCAGCCGAGCGACCGCCGCCGTGGGACTGCCGTGCGCTCGCATCGGCGAGCATGGCACTGCCCAATCCAAAGAGCAGCGTTGTGGCGACCACGGTCGCAAATGTTCTGAACATGGCTTTCGCCTCCATTCGTTACGTCGACATGGTGGCATTAAAGCTTTGTTAAGACTTAAAGGCAATGCGCATCCGCAACCCTGGGTGGGCACGTGACAAACAGTGCGCCCTAATCTTACTTCGGGCGCGATGGCCGGGATGGGAGTGAGGTTTGCGAGGTCCCGTTATAGGCTGGCCCGCCGGCCTCAGTGCCTGGCAGGGCCGATGACACGCGTGTCGTTGGCAAGATGACCTGGCTGACGAACCCCCAGAAGCCGATCATGTGCCAGAAGCCGATCCCCACTACAAAGCCAAGTAGTGCCCAAACCCAAGCGGGCCAGCTCCGTCGGCGGCGTGATTGCGCCCGCCGCGGTGCACGAGCAGGGGCCAATGGCGGTGTGATTATGGCTGCCGGTGCGGACAGAAGTTCAGGCCCGCCCAGCATAGGTGCTGCGCGGTAAGTACCGAAGGCGGCGAGCCTCGCATTGCGCCGCTCTTCGCCATCAGCAAACAACTCATCATCTTGCCAATCGGTGTCGTGCCGACCAGTCCGTGACTGCGTTGATGTTTGTGAGCGTGTCAAACCCGACCCCCGAATGCATGCATTCAGGAACAGCAGATTCGGCACGTCATATCAAGTGACTACCGATATCGGTCCGTGTTCAGATTTTCTGCCCAGCAGCGGACGGTGCTGCCGGCTCGCCACGCACCGGCGGCACATACATGCGCGGTGCGGAGCAAAGGCGGGACTGGTTTTCGTTGCGTCCGCACGAGCGGAAGTTACCACCCTTGTCGAAGCAAACGCGCACTTCCTTGAGGCGCGGACCGGGGCCACCACACTCAACAACCATGTTGTCTGGCTTCATGCCCGGGTTTGCGGCCATAAAATCGGCAACGATATCCTGCGTCGAGACGAACGTGCGCGGGTCGGCAATCGCTGCATATTTTGCCGGGATTTTGACCTTGTTGAACAACGTACGCGACAAATCAAAATAGCCGTCAACGCCTAAGCCGGAGCAGACCCCGTGCTTCCGGTATTCATGGAACACCAGCCGCTCACTTGGCATAATGTCCAACATGCGGGTTGCAACCGGGCGAGGCACGAAGCCACGATCAGCCGATGGGCAATTCTGCGGCCAGCCCTTTTCAAATTGCGGCCACACGCCATGTAACACGAATGAATAGCGCTTCCCGTCACGACGGTTGCACTGCGGATCGTAGCCATCTTTTGGCAGAGTTGCGCAGTAGCTCGGGCTCCAAGATAGCGACATCAAGTAGTAGTCGAACTTGCCCGCCTCGTAGACCTTTTGCGTCCGGCCGAACGGACTGCTCTCACGCCGAAATCCGCCGGTGTAGCCGCCTGTGGTGTCGCGCTGGGCTGCTGCTGGCTCAGTAAGCACGGCTGCCAGTCCAAGTGCAAAAGCGCCACCGGCTAAGATGCGGCCAAATCCACGTGTCAAAGTCTTGATCATGAAGTCCTCGGTCAGTGCTTGCTAAAGTCGCCCATCCGACATGGGGTGGAGCGTGAACAGATCGCTACGACACTAGCCGCCACAATACACTCCATGCAACCGCGCCGAGCGTGGAATTCTGCATCCATCCGTAGGCAGCATCAAAATATATTGCGGCGAGCGCAGGGTACACATAAGGTGCGCCCTAAACGCTGATCAGTCTTAACACGGTTGATGTGCGATTTTGGTCCAAACAGTTGTTCTTGCGAAGGTGTCAGCGTTTTCCGCCATGGGCCGTCGATCTTCTCACACCCCCCAGCAGTTGCGCGAGCTGATCCTCGAGGCTGCCTACGCCATCATCGAGATGCACGGCTTGGCGGGCTTGTCAGCCCGCGAAATCGCGCGTCGTATCGGGTATTCGCCCGGCACCATCTACAACATGTTCGACAATCTCGATGATGTCGTCCTGCGCATTGAGGCGCGCGTGTTGGACGCGCTTGACGAGCGGTTGGCCGGCGTCCTCATGCAGCCCCACCCCGACCGTGAGAAGGTCCAGAAGCTGGCGCAGGCGTATCTGGGGTTCACCCACGAAAAGCCGCGGTTGTGGAACCTGCTGTTCGAGCACCATCTACCCGCCGGCACAGAATTGCCGGACTGGTATCAGGAGAAGCTCGAAGGCCTGCTGGCCCGCGTCGAACAGGCGCTGTCGCCGCTCCTGCCTCATGCGCCAGAAGCAGAGCGCAAACGCGTTGCACGCGTGTTGTGGGCCGGCGTGCACGGCATCACATCGCTCTCCACCGCCGACAAGCTGTCGATTGTCACTACCGAGGCCGCAGGTCGTCTGGTCGACGACCTTGTCACGACCTACCTCGCGGGCCTTCCACGCCACGGCTGACGCCTGCCGGAGATTATCGAACACCTGCGAAGACGCGCCACACGTCAGGTGATGGTGCCATCGGCGCGGTCAGTTCAATCAGCAGTTCGAGTTCCGCCAGCTGCGGCTCGTCCAGATCTTTGATGTGATACACGAGGCCAACGGGAGTGCGCGGCCTGTGCTTTCGCGCGTCGGCGATCAAAGCGATGATCGCTTGAGCCGGCCGTGCCGTCGGTGGCGCATAGTTCGACAAAGTGTCGATCACGACGGGAAGAGACGTAAGCTTGACGTCTGCGCCATAGGCCCGCTTTGCCGAAACATGCGTGAAGCCCTGCGCGGCAAGAATTTCCAGAGTGCTACGCGCAGTGACATTCCACGGCGGTATATAGCCAGCGACCTTTCGTCTGATCGCAACCTCGATTTGCGTGCGGCCCTCGACGATCAGCCGTGCCACTTCAGCCGGCTCGCGCGTATCCGGAAACTCGTCCTTGCTTCCGGAAGCCGCGTAACTTTTGTGCTCAACGCCATGCTGGTAGATGGCAAACAAGGGACGTTCTGCAAGGTAAACCGCCATCTCCGCTGTCAGTCGACGCGGGATCACGCCGAGAATGACTGGCACGCACGTCCGCTCAAATGCTGCCAGGATGCGCATCAAGTCGGGTCGACACGCATAAACATCATCGATGCGATGAAAAACAAACATAGCTCTCCCCGCCGATCGGCCGGGAGGATGCCATGGATGCGCGTGGTGAAGAAGAGAAAGGTTCGGAAAAACCTTGCTGCTTCAGGGCGTGGGTTTCGCGGGCTCAGCCGCTCGTGGGATTGAGCCCGTCGAAATACCTGAAGCTGGCGTCGTTGGCGGCGTTGCTACGTCAGTGCGATGGAGCACCTTCGCATTCAAGCCGGCCAGATCAATGCCAAACCATGGCTGGCCGCGGGGTGGCAGGAGCTGCTTCTGAAGGCTCGCCCACATCGATTGCGACGAGATGTTCTTCACAAACAACGAACTGGACGGTGTGGCCAGGAACGCGAGCACCGTTGCCACGGCCATCGCGCCCGTGTGCCCCCAATGATTGCGATCAACGAGCTTGATCGCGGTGCCGAATGATTGCTTGAGACGTGTGTCCATCACATCGACGGAGTAGATTTCGTCGAGCAGCAGATGCGTCATGTAGCCGACGAACATGAACCCGGCAGCGAGCCAGGCCACCGCATCGGGCCGCCGCAGGACAAAGTAGAAGGCCGCCGCCGTGGCGAACGATACAAACACCGCCGCCAGGATCGAATGCCAAATGCCGCGATGATAACTGAACTTAAAAAATACGTACTTAGCACCATAACGCACGGCCAGCAGTGTGCCGACGTACAAGAGCAACATTTCTGCGACCGAGTATTGCCCGGCAACCGAAAACAGCACCGCGAATGCGAAGAACACCGCAAGCCCTGAGAACATCGCGCGCGCCGGACGAGATTCTTTGAGATCAATGTCCGGTAGCACCGAGCCCAGCACACCGGCCAGCGTCACCGCCACAAGATTCTCCGGTGCCACAGCATCGACGGCCAGTGTCAGCGTGGCCATCGTGCCGGCCACCAACGTCCCGATGGCGATGTGAGTTGGAAAATTGGCCATGGCGGCAATCCTTCCGGGTCCAGGTATGCAGGCACGACGCGGTCTGTCACCAGCATCAGATTCGGTCTTGCCGCCAAAGTGCGGCGCTGGCGAAAACTGTGGATGATGCCTTCGATGCGGTCGGTCTGCGAAACCGCTTTGACAGCGCGTGATCGAGCGCCTACGCGGGTCGCTCCGGCACCGCGCAATTGGCGTGGCACCGCTCCTTAGAGCCGCACGCATGCCCGATCCCATGCCGCAAAGATCAGATGCGACCAACCGCCTGGCAGGCATTGGCATCGCAGTGGCGCTCGTGGTCGTCGGGATCAAAGCTCTGGCCTACTGGATGACCGGCAGCCTCGCGCTCTATTCCGATGCGCTTGAGGGGCTGGTCAACGTCGCCACCGCCATCGCCGCTGCCGTCGCCGTACACATGTCGCGCCGCCCCGCCGATACACGCCACCAGTACGGGCATCACAAGGCTGAGTATTTTGCTGCTGTTCTTGAGGGCGTGCTCATCCTAGTGGCCGCATTCATCATTTTGCGCGATGCGATTGCCGCCGTGCAGGCACCGCGCGCGCTCCTGCAGCCGTGGGGCGGTTTATTGCTGAGTGGCGTGGCGACTGTGATCAATGGTGGCTGGGGCTGGTTCCTCATTCGGCGTGGTACCGTTTTGCGCTCGCCCGCGTTGGTCGCCGATGGTTGGCATTTGTGGACGGATGTCGTTACATCCGTCGGTGTGTTGGTCGGACTTGTGCTGGCAACACTCACGGGTTGGGTTCGCCTTGACGCGGTGCTTGCCGGGCTCGTTGCACTTTACATCGTCTGGGCCGGCGGACGTATCATCCGCACGACGATGAGCAGCTTGATGGACGAAGCACTGACCTCGGAAGTCCAGCGACGCATACACGCCGTCATCTCGGAAAAGGGCTCAGGTGCCATCGAAGCGCACGACATCCGGACCCGCATCGCTGGTCGCGTCAGCTACATCGAATTTCATCTCGTTGTGCCCGGTGACATGAGCGTGGCCCGTTCGCACCAGATTTGTGATCGCTTGGAAGCCGCTCTTGAGGAGGCAGTCCCCGGCGCGCACGTGTTGATCCATGTGGAACCGCACCTCAAAGCCAAGGCCGACCTGACCGCCACGAACGCCGTTATCATTTGAGTTCAGCGATGCGCATGCGTACGTCGTCGGTCGGCTCGATAGAGCGCCGCGTTTGCGTATCGAAGAACACGATTGTCGCCTGCGAGATGGCGCAGCACACGTCGCCGAGAAAAATGCCGCCGGAAATGACGAACGATTTGGTCCCTGTGTGGGTTATCCTGACGCCAACGTCCACAGTGCCCGGGTACCGGATCTCTTTCAGATAATCGATGATGATGCGCGCCAGCACGATATTGAGGTGCGGTGCCGCCGGTGAGATGAGACGCGGGATGAGATGCTCGCACCGTGCATGCTCAAGGTAGATCGCAATGGCTGCATTGTTGACGTGGCCGAGGATATCCTGATCGGCAAATCGGATCGGAATGGTCGTGAACCGGCGATAAGATGAGCGCTGGCGGGGCTCAAACTCAGCCACAGTCTCTGCCATGCAGTCCTCCATTGTTCATCACACGCCACCTTTACCATGCCGCACAGCTCGTGCCGACGGTCCGCGCAGCGTGATGCCGGCGGACCAAGGAATTTCACGTGCGGCCCTTGGTGTCTGTGGAAATCGTTGACGCAACGCCGGTAACACAATCTGCGCTTCCAGCCACGCCAGCGGAGCCCCCAGGCAAAAATGTGGCCCGTAGCCGGAAGAAACATGCGCATTGGGTCATCGCGTCATATCAAACCGATCAGGGTCTCTAAAAACGGCCGCGTCGCGGTTCGCGGACCCGAGTCAGGAGACGACACGTTCTCCGTGCTTGATCACGTTGCCACCAACTGAAATATCGTTTAGCCCGATCCTGGCCATCGATGGCGTCGGGCCGTCGAAGCGTAGGCATTCCTCAACGCAAAGCGCCACTGATGATGTACCCGAAAGAAGGAGGGCTAACTGATCGGGATTGTCCATCAGCGCCATCGATCCCATGGCGCGCTGAATAGCGGTCGTCTCAGGTCCCGCTGGACGTCATCACAGCGCGTCACTCGGCTTTGCAAGATGCGGCAGCTGCGTCCACCTGTTCCCTACCACCAATGATGAGGCTGGCAGAGCTCGTTGGTTGTGTTATTTTGGTTAATATTAAGATTGTCGATATGCACTTCCAATGCTCAATGCCGTCAGTTGATGGCAGAAATAAGCGCTATTGTAATGGGTTAGGCTATCATTGATGGTCGGCGTTGCAAATCCTCTTGAGCACCTTGCGAGAAGCGTACGGTATCGCTGCGCCCAGCGTTTTGCGAGAGTTCCCATCGACGTCCAGCTTGACCGGCCCATCATCAGTTTCTGCTTCGACGACTTTCCCAAAAGTGCTGCAGAGACCGGTGCCGAGTTACTTAACGAGCAGGGCGTGCGGGGCACCTTCTACTATTGCGCCGATCTTGCCGGTCAGACGATCAACGGCATCCGGCATTACGACGTCGCGGATCTTCAGCGTCTTGCCGAGGCCGGACATGAGCTCGGATGCCATACGGCTGGGCATACCGCGCTAGGCGGGCTCCATTCCTCCTCGATCATGGCTGAGATTGATCGCAATGCAGTGTTTCTCCGCCAGACAGGGTTTCCGGCGCAGGGTACGACCTTTGCCTATCCATTCGGCGACGTGAGCGTGCACACAAAGCGCGTCTTGTCGCGACGGTTCAAAGCCTGTCGAGGCGTCTGGGCGGGCGTCAACGGGGCGGGAACGGACCTCTCACTGCTCAAGACAGTGTGTTTAGAACCGCACATTCTCGCTGAACGTTCCGTCAATCAATGGGTCGACCTCGCTCATATCGTTGGCGGGTGGCTCATTTTCACGACGCACGACGTCAGCGAACAGCACAGCCGCTTTGGTGTGTCGCGAGAGGACCTCAAGAGCTATATTCGGGCGGCGGTCGCGTCCGGTGCCGAACTTTTGCCGATTGCAGATGCCATCGATCAGATAAGCAGCCTTTCCAGTCGAACGGACAAGATGCTCCCGCGCCAGAATGTGGCGATTGAGGAAGCCAAGAGCCGCTTGGTCAAGGCTCGCGACGGAATAATGATTCCGCAGTCGTCGCTCAACTAAACCCATGCCGCGTTACACGTCGGGGGAGTTGGACGTTTACGCCGCCACGATGACGTTCCCCTGCCATCAAGCGCCTCGAAGCGGCGAAACGCCTACCGGCGAGGAACATGCTTGTTTGGCCACGGGATGAACGCATCAGCTGGTCGATGCGCGGATCCGATTGTTGTCGGGCGTCGCTTCGGGCACGCGCCCGCACCGCGCCATCGGTACAGCCTTGGTGATCCCGGCGCGATTCGAACGCACGACCTATAGATTAGGAATCTATCGCTCTATCCGGCTGAGCTACGGGACCAAAGGGTCTTGGAATCGCATGGCTGGGCGCTGTGGGCAAGGGGCGGGGTAGCCTGCCAGACATCACCGGGTCAGTCACACCGCGTCGCGCCTGCTTGCTGCCGCATTGGGCGGCATGGTAGGCGCGCCGAGGCGGTCTGCAAGCGCCCGTATCACTGATTGGACGTACTCATGACGATGACCACCCGCCGACGTGTGCTGGCCACCGCTGCCGCCAGCAGCTTGGCAGCGCCGTCCGTCGTTCGCGCGCAACCAGCACCGCGGCGCTGGCGGATGGTGACGTCGTGGAACAAGAACCTGCCCGGCCCTGGCGTGTCGGCCGAACGACTCGCTGCCCGCATCTCGGTTATGAGCCAGGGCGAGATCGCTATCGAAGTGTTTCCGGCCGGTACCATCGTGCCGGCTTTCGGTGTGCTCGATGCGATCACCTCCGGCGCGGTTGAGATGGGGCATACGGCCGCGCTGTTCTGGTCTGGCAAGATGGCTGCGGCGCCCTTGTTCACGACGGTGCCGTTCGGGCTCGGCCCGCATGCGCATGTCGGCTGGCTGCAAAATGGCGGCCAGTCACTGTGGGACGAGCTTTATGCGCCGTTCGGAGTGAAGCCGTTCGTTGGCGGCAACACGGGGCCGTCGGCGGGTGGCTGGTTCAAGCGCGAGATCGCCAGTGCCGCCGATATCAAGGGCCTGCGTATTCGCGCAACGGGACTTGGCGGCGAGGTTTACAGTGCGCTCGGTGCCACCGCGATCGCTATCCCGCCGGCGGATACCTACGCGGCACTGGAACGCGGCGTGATTGATGCGGTCGAACTGCTGGCCCCGGTCAACGATCAACCGCTGGGGTTGCAGCGCATTGCGCCGCATTATCTGTTTCCGGGGTTCAATAAGCCGAATGGTGCCAGCGAGACCCTCGTGGCACTGCCGATCTGGCGAGCGCTGCCCGAGCATCTCCGGGCGATCATCCAATCGGCCTGTCACGCCGAACATGATCTGGCGCTGGGCGAAGCCGAGATCGCCAATGGCCGCGCGCTCAGGGAGCTTGCGTCGCAGGGTGCCAAGCCACGCCTGCTGCCGGACGATCTGCTGGCGGCGGCACGGCCGGCGGCCGAAGCTGTTCTCGCGCGGGTCGCGGCCAAAGATGCCCTCTCGCAACGCATCGTCACCAGTTACGCCCAGGCGCTTGAAGCCGCACGGACCTGGTCGGCGCTGTCGATACTCAAAGGCTGAGGCCGGCCCCATGACGATCACAGTCGCCGCTTTTTACAAGTTCGTGACCATCGACGATGCGGCTGATCTGCGGAGCCAGTTGCTGGCCGACATGACTGCGCGCGCTATGAAAGGGACTATCCTGCTCGCTCGTGAAGGGATCAATGGCACGATCTCGGCGACGCCAGAGCATATGTGGGCTTTCCTCGCCGGTCTGCGTTCTGATCCGCGCTTCGGCGATGTGACGACGAAGGATGCGACGGCGGACGCGCACCCCTTCAAGCGGCTGAAAGTGAAGGTGAAGCGCGAGATTATCAGCTTTGGCTATCCAGGGGGTGATCCGACGGCGCGCGCCGGGACCTACGTCGCCCCTGAGGACTGGAACGATCTCATCAGCGCGCCGGACGTGTTCGTGCTCGACACGCGCAATGCATATGAAGTCGCGGAAGGCACGTTCCGTGGTGCCGCCGATCCCGGGACGCGTAGCTTCAGCCAGCTCCCCGCCTATGTCGAAAAAACGCTTGATCCCGCGCAGCACACGCGTGTTGCCATGTTCTGCACCGGGGGCATCCGCTGCGAGAAGGCGTCGGCCTATCTGTTGTCGCAGGGTTTTCCTGAGGTTTATCATCTGCAAGGCGGCATCCTGAACTACCTGGCTCAGGTGCCAGCAGGCGAGAGCCTGTTCGAGGGTAGCTGCTTCGTGTTTGACGAACGCGAGACAGTGACCGGTGACGTCGTTTCGCCGAAGTCAGAGAACCAGTCAGAGGGCAGTCTATGACAGTCAAGCGGATCGTGACCAACATCGCAACCGCGGACATTGATCGGGCGAAGACCTTCTATCGTGACGTGTTGGATATGGATGTGGCCATGGACCACGGCTGGATCGTGACGTTCGCATCAAACGCCACGATGTCACCACAGATCAGTGTGGCGTCCGAAGGAGGATCCAGCACGCCGGTTCCTGATATCTCGGTCGAGGTGGACAACCTCGATGATGTCTATCGGAGGGCTGTGGCGCGCGGGTTTCCGATTGAATATGGCCCAAGCGCCGAGCCATGGGGTGTAAGGCGGTTTTACGTCCGTGATCCCTTCGGCCGTCTGGTGAATATTCTTGCGCACGAGATAGTCGCAAACCAGTGACGTTCGCCGATTGACAGGCAGCCGTGCGGCCGCTTGGCTGATGCTGCGATACTTTTGCGAGGCGCGCATGACGGTAAAGACGGCGGCACAGGCGACCAAGGCGAGCGGCAAAGCGACGCCCAAGGCGGCAAAAGCGCGACATGGTGCATCTGAGCATTTCGATGTGCTGGTGGTTGGTGCCGGTATTTCGGGTATTGGCGGGGCGTATCATCTGACCCGTCAGATGCCAGGCACACGTTTTGTTGTGCTGGAATCTCAGGCCGGCTTTGGCGGGACCTGGCGCACGCACACCTATCCGGGCATCCGTTCTGACAGCGATCTTTTTACTTTCGGCTATCGCTTCAAGCCGTGGACGGGCCCACCGATCGCGACGGCTCAGGAAATCCTCAGCTACATGGGCGAGGTGATCGACGAGAACGATCTCGCGCGGCATATCCGCTATGGGCACGCCATCACGCGGGCGCAGTGGTCGAGCGATGACAAGCGGTGGACCATCAATGCGACTGTCACTGCGACGGGCGAGACCAAGCGGTTCACGGCCGGCTTTCTGTGGATGTGTCAGGGCTACTACCGGCACAGTGAAGGCTACACGCCCGAATGGCCGGGAATGGCCGGCTACAAGGGTTTGATTGTCCATCCGCAGAAGTGGCCGGAAAAGTTGGATCTCGGAGGCAAGCGTGTCGTCGTTATCGGCTCGGGTGCGACGGCCGCGACGTTGGTGCCGAATATCGCTGACGACTGCACGCACGTCACGCTGCTGCAGCGCTCGCCGACTTACTTCCGCACGGGACGTAACGCCATCGAGATTGCTGATCAGTTGCGCAAACTGCAGGTCGATCCGGCGTGGATCCACGAGATTGTGCGCCGGCAGATTTTGCATGATCAGAGCGTCTTCACGCAGCAGACGTTTGACAAGCCGGAGGCGGTGTCGGCCGAGTTGTTGGCGGGTGTGACGGCCGTACTCGGTCCCGAGTATGACGTGGCGAAGCACTTCACGCCACGCTACCGGCCGTGGCGGCAGCGCATTGCGTTCATTCCTGATGCCGATCTGTTCAAGAGTATCCGTGACGGCAAGGCGAGTGTCGTTACCGATGAGATCGAACGGTTCACTGAGACAGGGTTGCGGCTCAAGTCCGGTGAGGACCTCGCTGCTGACGTCATTGTGACCGCCACGGGTTTCCATCTCAGTATGCTCGGCGATATTCCGTTCGAGATCGACGGCAAACCGTTGGATATGTCGGAGACGGTTACCTATCGCGGCATGATGTTTACGGGCGTGCCGAACATGGCGTGGGTGTTTGGGTACTTTCGTGCCAGTTGGACGTTGCGTGCGGATCTGGTGGCTGACTTTGTCTGCCGGCTGCTCAAGCACATGCAGGCTAACGGCGCTGCACAGGTTACGCCGATGCTGCGGCCGGACGATCATGACATGGCGCTGCTGCCCTGGATCGACGAGGAGAATTTCAACCCTGGTTACATGATGCGCGGCATGCATTTGATGCCCAAGCGCGGTACCAAGCGCGACTGGGAGCACAGCCAAGATTATTGGGGCGAAAAGGACGAATTTCCGTTGATCGATCTTGATGATCCGGCGTTTGTTTATAGGAGCTGAGGGTCGGCACGGTTCCTAGTGTCGTTCCGCTCTTGGCGGCATCGAGGAACGACCCTAGCTCTTTGCTTGGTCGTGCTTCTTTCGGGAAAACCGCTGCACGCCCCGGGATCAAGTTCGAGGGCAAGCTTTTCCCGGAAGCACTCTAGTTGCGATCCACTGGGTAGCTCTTGTTCTTGCGGAAATTATAGGGCCCATCAATGAGCGTACCTAACTCTTCAGGGGATCGCCGCGCGGCTTTGGATGGCCGTGAGCCAATGGTGGCGCTCGCACCTGGGTTCGCGATGAGATAGTTGCGGATCCCAATGGCGAGCTGGAGTGAGTAGTCCAGTGATCGCGTGCCCGGGGCCAGTTGGCCACATGTGCCCTCTGGAGGTGACATGCCGAACGCCCGGTTTGGCGGCAGGTTCCTGAACCAGCATTTCGCGTCCGCCCAATTGAGCAACTCAGTGCCCGGTGCCATTTTGCTTGTTGAACTCGGATATTGCGCCGTTGCATGACACGATAGGCACGCTGACTGCGGATTATCCACGGGTCCGTTCATGCGGCCGGCCCGGCCAAATGCGCGGACGAGGCCACCGGTGTTGAGAACGATACTCTGCGTCGGCTTCGCGCCCGCGAGCGCAGCAGCGTCCGACAATTGCGGATCGTTGCCCCACATCAGGCCCACCGGAACGAGACGATCCCAGGGATCAATCGTTGGTCGCGTACCGTCATAGATAAATGTACCGTAGATCCAGCCCGTATAGGCGCTGGCGCGTTCGTCGCGAACGGCGACATCAAGCTGCAACAAGCGCAGCGTCTTCGGTTGACGCGGGTTAGTGGCGCTGCGGACGCACCCGAATTCGTCGAGGTCAGGACCATCATGAATGTTGGCTTCGGTGGTCGGCGCGCCAGTAAGTCCGGGGAAGTCCACCTCAGTCGCCTCGGTAAAAAGCAGCTTGGCAACAACACTGCCGATACGAAATTGCGCCTTTTCCGGTGCTGGAACAGATGTGCCGTTACCCCAAACTTCGCCGAGCGTAACGGCACCAACGCCATTGTAAAAGCCGACAGCCCAGTTCTGCCGGCACGCTGTTTGGGTTGGCCCGAGTTCGCGCGGGAAAGAATTGCGTTCGCGCGTTAAGCCAGAAATGAACTCACGGCCTATGAAACCAGCGTGCATCCAAGGCACGTGAAACCATTTCCGAATTGGATTGTCTTGCAGCCGCCAGGTCGATGTGTCGGCACCTTCAAGAATGTAATCCAGGACCGATTTCATGTATTCGGCGGGCTGCAATTTGAAGTCGTAAGCCTTCCAGGGCGCAGGCTCGCGTGCAGCGAGGGCGGCGGGGAAACTAAAGTTTGGACTGAACACCGGCCCAGTCCAGCCAGCGGGAACTGTGTCGTTCGAAATGGGGAACGGCGCACGCGCTTGCGACCAAGCAAAGGGAGTTGAGGCACAACACAAGGACCACGTCGCAATGCCGATGAGAAATGCTCTGGCGCGCCGCATGTCCTCGCCTCCATTGTCGATCCACGTCGGCAGGTGACACGCCGCTTGGCTGACTAGGGTCGTTCCGCTGTTGGTGGAACCGAGGAACGACCCTAGCCAGCTGTTTTGACGTGCTTCTTTCGGGAAAACCGCTGCACACCCCCGGATCAAGTCCGAGGGCATGCTTTTCCCGGAAGCACTCTAGCGGAGCGCTTCAATCCGCGGCTGTGCCTCGGTGATGCCACCGCGCCGGGCAGCTTCATAGAGGAAACGCGCATAGGTGACACTTGGTTCAGCGTCCCCTGCCGACCAGGACGCGAGCATGTGCGGATCATAGGTTTCCGCGAGTGCGAACAGGGCTCGCGGTTCACCGGAGCCTGCCCGGTCCTGCAGCATCGCGCGCGCTGCGAGCACATCGCCCGTCGCAACAAAGCGTTCGGCTACGGCGAGGATTTGTGCCGTCGTGATCTGGTCCTGCAGGGCCGGTACGGACGGAGCTGGACGGGCCGCCAGTGTCGGCGTTGGGACGTCCGTGCGCGCGGGCGCGAAGCCTGAGGCGAGCGCGGGGATCTGCAGTTCAGCCCGGTTGGCAGGCGAGGGCGTTAGCGTGGGCGGGTTTCCCATGGTGCCAAGCCAGACCAGCAACCCGGCAGCCGTCGTCAGACATGCAGCCGCTGTGGCGCGAATAAGCAGTCCATGCCGCTCGGGCGACAGGCCGGGCCTGATCTCCACCACGTCCTTGGGTTTTGCATACCAAGCCGCCGGCAAGCGCATCTCAGGCGCCTCGTGCTCACCCTCGATGACCGACGCGGCGACCTGCATCGCGCGCTGTGGCGATGAGGTGATTGCCAGCATCATCGGCTCTCCGATCAACGATCGTTCAGAGTAGGGCTGCGATGCAGACAGCGCGCTCGCCGCCGGCGGTTTCGCAGTTTCCATGCGGCTCACGGTGTCGAAGCGGGCGGCGGCGAGATGAGCGTTTGTACTGTTCGACTGTGCCTCAGTATTCATGCCAACAGTGTTCATGCCAAAAGGCTGTCGGCGGCCAATTGGACGCGTTACTTCGGTGGCGTTACCACCGTCTCTCTCTTTGTCACTCATACGCAAACTCGGCCCCCAAAGTTGCACGCCACAACCGCAACTGCGATCATCCCGCGCATCAAGATCTCATGAAGCCACACTGTCATGTGTCCGGTGCCCGACTGAACGTGTCGTTGCGCCGTTCCCCTCAAAGCTCCGGCTCTGTTCCGGTCCCTATGTTCCCCGTGTGTCAAAAACAGCTCTAATCGTGCTGAAATTATGGCAGCGTCGCATGGACAACGGGTGGTGTTTTTTGGCAGGCTGCGGATGGAGTTGGTCTATAGCGCCTGTCTGAGCTGGCGTGGTCATCGATCCCGGTCCTACGACGGCGCAACAGGAGATGGCATGAGAGATCCGGTATGAGAGACACAGCGTCTCTCGTCGACATTGAGCGCAACGGCATCGATGCAGAGCTTGCCCCGCCGGTTCTCGTGGTAAGGCCAAGCCGTCAGACGACGCCGGTGGTCTTTTGCTCGCCGCACTCCGGGCGCGTTTATCCCGCGCCATTTCTCGCAGCCAGCCGCCTCGGCGCGCTCGCCCTCCGCCGGAGCGAAGACGCCTACGTTGATCAGCTTTTTGCGTCCGCCATCGATCATGGGGCACCACTCGTTGCAGCTCGGTTTCCCCGCGCCTATCTGGATGTGAATCGCGAGCCTCTGGAGCTCGATCCCAAGCTGCTGGAAGGCAAGCTGCCGCTCGGTGCCAATACCGCGTCTGCGCGCGTGGCGGGCGGCCTTGGTACGGTGCCGCGTCTTGTTGCGGATGGCGAGGACATCTATGCAGGCCGATTACCTGTCGATGTCGCGCTGCTGCGGATCGAGCGGCTCTACAATCCATTTCATAACGCCCTTGCAACGGTCATCGCCGAAACCCAACGGCAATTCGGCGTTGCGCTGCTGGTCGATTGCCATTCGATGCCGTCAGCATCCGTTGGCACCACCTCGTCGCCGCGTCCGCATTTTGTGATCGGTGATCGCTTTGGAACGTCGTGTGCACCAGAGATCACGCGAACGATCACACGGGTCTTATCGGGAGCTGGATACGATGTGCAAGCGAACCGTCCCTACGCCGGTGGCTTCATCACCGAGCACTATGGCCGGCCACAGGCGCGCGTCCATGCCGTCCAGATAGAAATCAACCGTGCCCTCTATCTTGACGAGGCTGCGCTGACGTTACGCTCAGATTTTCTAGCCTTTACTAGCGTTATTGACGGCCTGATTGCCCGAATAGCGGCCATGGGCCAAGCGTGGCTCACCTCGCCTAGCTACCGCATTGCGGCGGAGTAGTTGGTTGGCGATTTTGAAAGATGCTTCAACCTTTAAGCGCGAGTTTCACTCTTTTTTTGCCGGTTCCCTTTAGAGTTGACCGAAGGTGGTGCAACTTGGACGGATGCGGGACATGCGTAAACAACATCGTAATGAAGAACTTGAGATCGAATACGGTTCCGACTCTGCCAAAACTGTAAAATTTATTGCGCTCGGCCTTGCATCGATTGTCGTCGTCGGCGGCGTTCTTGGCGGCATCGTATTTTTGCTAAAGCGTCCAACTGAGGAAGCCCGCTTCAACATGCCGTCGGCAACCGGCCTACTGATCTCTGCTGCATCCGGCGGCAAAATGAGTCCGCGCAAGTGGGACGACACGATGACCGATATGTGCTCACAGATGGCCGGTATTTCGGCGATGATCAGCGGAAACGACGAGAGTTCGAGCCGCGACGCAACAAAGCGAGCGCAACGCGCCTGCCGCAATGGCAAATTCTGATATCACGATAAAGTAACCTCGCTCTTATTGAGCCAGGTCTTGCGCGATCTTTGTCGCCGCCAGTTCCTGCCATAGCGCGCCGATTTCACCGCGCAGCGTGTGTGATCGCTCGCTGTGCCAACCAAGAACAAAACCGATCGCACAACTGACCTTTGGGGTGTCCCAGGCAGGGCCAGTTCGTGTCAGCAGCGAGCGGGCATTCTCAATATCATTGAGGTATCCAAAGGTCGCTTGCAGCCGACGCAAGTGGGCGTCAAAAGTCTGCGCCGGTTTGCTTTCCCAGAAGGGCGCGAAATGCGCAAATGCGTATCGGACGTTTTTGAGAGACTTGCGCAACACATGCAACTCTTCGATCGTCGCGCTCTCCAGATGCGTGGCATCCGCACTGATTTTGCGCCACCGCCGCCTCAGATCGCGACGGCCAAGCTTTCCGATTTTGGTTCTGCTCTCGGCTGCGGTGACGCGATCAGCGATGACCGTTGGCAATGTCGCAAGCGTACGTCGCAATGTTTGCGCTGGCTTTCCCAGTAGTCGTTTTTGAACCGCCGCCCGCACCTTTGCGCGATCTTTCTCCAGGAGTGTGGCGAGCGCCTCGCCGCCGTCCGGCATGCCGGCACTCAACAGCGGTGCCACAAGATCGCCGATCAACACATCGAGGTCACGAAGTCGCCCGACATGCTGGCCAGTGGCGACCAGCGCTGCACTGATCGCCTTGGTAGCAGCCTCGTTCTCCGCATCGCGAAAAATTCGCAAAACGACTCGCAACTGCCGCAAGCCAACGCGCAAGGCATGCGGACCTTCCGTCCCGTTGTCAGCAATGGTCATCTGCCAGCCGTGCTCGATGTGACCACAGGCCTGCCGAACCATCGAACGTGCAGCGTCACCGGCCGGAGTATCGGGACGCAGCAGGCTTTCATCAGACCGCACGGTGGGCATTGAATCTACTCTGACCCGGATCGCCGGAGTGCCGTCGCTCCATCGAAACTACGACAATATTCCCATGCTGACCGCAGCCACGAGGAAGGCACCCATCGCAGCACGGTAGATGACGAAAGGCCACGCCGAGAAGCGTTCCATGACGCGCATCAAGCCCCAGATGGCGGCGAACGCTGAGATGCTGGCAATCAACAGGCCAAAGCCCAGCACTGACCAACCATAGGCGCCAAGCGCTGCATTGCGGAGCTCCCACAGTTCCTTGAGCCCTGCGAGCGTGATCGCCGGCAATCCAATAAGGAACGAATAGCGGGCCGCTTCTTCACGCTTGAACCCCAAAAAGAGCGCAGCCGTGAGGGTCGAGCCCGAGCGCGAAATGCCAGGGATTAGCGCTCCTGCCTGCGCGAGGCCAACAATGATGGCGTCTTTCCAGCCCGCCTGTTCCACTGTGCGGCGATGGCGTGCCAGCACTTCGGCGAGGGCCATCATGCCAGCCATGAAAATGCTCGCCCAGCCGATGACCACAAGGCTGCGGAGCGGTGTCCCGCACGCGTTCAAAAGTGGTGCCAGCGACAGGCCAAGAATTCCAATCGGTATGGTGGCGAGCACGATCGACATACCGAACTTGAAATCTCGGTTGCCGAAATCGCGGCGGAAAAGCGCACCAAATCCGCCGACCACGAGCTGCCGGACATCGGTCCAGAAATAACTCACTACGGCCGCAAGCGCCGCCAGCTGCATGGCAGCCGAGAACGCTGAACCTGGATCCTTCCACCCGAAAAAGGCCGGCACAATCCGCATATGGGCGGTGGACGAGATTGGCAGCAGCTCTGTCACCCCTTGGACCACACCCAGGACGGCGACCTTTGCATATCCGAGTTCCACAAAACCGATATCAAACCCGTTGCTGCAGCCCGATGCCATGTCGATATCCCCGCATGAGTCCGTGCGCTGAGTGGTATCATCGCCAGTCCCTATGGAGCAACGGCCACGTCCATCGTGAAGGCCTCAAGGGCGTTGACGAGGGCGTCTGGTGCTTGCATCGCACCCGGTGCCGTGAATTGACCGACCGCAACACGCGCTTTGGGCACGAGCTTCAAAGTCAGGGTTTGGCCGGGCTTCGCGAGGAACCGGCTCGCCCCATCCAGGAGCGTAGCGAGATTAGACGCTGGTTTGGCAGGATCGATCAGCGCCTGCTTGAGACTGGCCAGCGGGTCTGCCTGCGGATCGCCACCGAGCGCGCCGCGCACCAGTTTCATCATGCCCTTGTCTTGCAACTTGAGCTGAAGCGGGCCGATCTCGATGTCGGGCAGGATAGCATTGAGCTGGCCTGGCCGGACAGAGAAGGCGCTGCGGGGCACGTTCCCGAGCGATATATTGGCCGACAACCCGCCCAATTGGTCGAGGTCGAGCGCAGTTGTCCCGGTGGCCAAGCGGCTGGCAGCGTCCCAATCAGTGGTGGTGTCCATGGTGAGGGCGACTGACCGCATTCCGTTCTGGCGCAAGAGGGCGGTGTTCGGATCAGACGGATTTAGCGGTGTCGCGCCTTTGAAGCTGAGCCGCAGCCTTGTTGGCAGGTCGCCAACAAATTGCCCCCAACTCGCCTTCAGCCGGTCGATCTGCACCATTTGACCCGTGCGCGGATCCGGCGCTGCGATGTCGGTCAATTCGAAACCGTCGAGGCTCGAGAGCAGGCCGTAAACCTTTTCAGGGGGGGGCGTTTTCCCGGCAGCGGCAGCCGCTTCGAGACCAAACTTCATGACTTTGACGAGATCGAATCCTTGGAGGGCGAAGCCGCCAAGTTTGATGGGAAACGATACGCCACCAGGCGAGCCAGCGGTGCCGCTGACTTTGTCGATACGGAACTCACCAAGCTTGCCACCGCTGAAGCGGCTCATGGTCATGCCACCCATCGCCATGGTGAAGGTTTGGGGTGCTGCTTTCGGACCCGTGATGCTCATATCGCGGACACTGATATCGTCAAACCGGATGCCCTCGTAGATATTGACCACAGCACTCATGATCGCTTGTTGCTGCGCCGGCGTCGGCTGCGGTGGGACCGACGCGAACGTCGCCATCATGTCACGCAGCCGCCCATACGACAGTTTGGTCGGGTCAACATCCATGCCGGACGCGCTGAAGCCACCAACGGTGACCTCGGCTCCGTCGGCCATTTTTATGGTATAAGCGCCGGTCGTCATCTTGCCTTGGATTGGGTAATAACCGTCGCGCGGCGCGCGGCTTGTAAGCCCGATCCCGAAGATCGGCATCATGTCAATGTCGGCGATCACCGCTCCGTCGATTGTGCCGGTGAACGGCATCGTTCCTTTGTCTGGTGCGATTGTTGCCTTCTCGAAGCTCGCGCGCGCGATCCGGCCGTCACGGAGCCCTTCGAGTTTCAAGTTAGTGTAAGTTGTTGACGTGTCGAACGTGGTTGATTGGGTCGCAGGCTTCGCGGTCGCGACCGGCATCGTCATGGTCGCGGTGACCGCAAGGACAGGTGCCGTCACGGTCGCGGCGCTGAGGGTGCTATAGAACTGCATGATGCGCTGCACGGAGTCGTGGGAGGCCGCATCATTCGCCGGCGCTGAGCGACTGGACCGCACACCCGTGGCGATCAGGCTGGGCACCTTGAGTGATGTTCTCCCACCCGGCGTCATGCCACCCAGATTGCCAGTCGCCAGATTGGTCAACTCCACCCGGTTGGCCGCGAAATCAATAGACGACGTATCGACACCGTCGATGGTCAACTTGCCGATGGTGACATCGCCATCATTGCCAACTGGCTTGAGCACCACTTCCGCAATTTCAACGCGTCGGCTCAGCAGGCTGACAGCGACCGGACCGTGCGTAGCACCAACGCCATTGGCGCGTAGCCCAGCGAAGGCAGCTTCAACCTCGGCCAGAACTCGAGTGTTCAAATACGAGTAGCCGCCGAAAGCGACGGCCGCGAGCCCTGCAAGCCCAAGCCCCACAACGACATCTTTGCGCATTAAGCACTCCCGGCAAATCCTGAACTGGTCGCCGCAGTCGTAGCGGGGGAGCGTGCATCGGCAAAGCGCAAAATCAGGTTTACCTACTCGCAAACACGCGCCGCCGTGGTCGGCAGTGTCTGTAGCGCAGCAGAATCAAAGGGCCAGCGATGCCAAGCCAAGGTGATCATGGCCAAGCTCGTTAGAAAACAGTCGGATCGCCGCACGAGTGTGGCCCGCGACCTACACCATCTGAGCATAAGATGCCGACGGTGCTCCGGCACGACACCAACCGCACGTGAGCAACGCCCGCCCAACCGAATGTTGTACGTATCTGCGCACAAGCAAGGCGCGCGCAGATACGCGTCCGCAGAGCAGTCAAGACCAGCGCGATGCCAACTCAGTGGCGCGTGCCGTTCAACCGTGCGATTTCATCTTTGAGCTTGAGTTTTTCAGATTTGAGACGTCGCAGTCGGACGTCATCGCGCGCGGGGCGCGCCATTTCTTGTTCTATCCTACGCTCTAGAAGCCGGTGCTTCTCAGACAACTCGGTCAGATGTGCGTTCAGCGACATCAGTCCCTCCGTTTGCGTTGAAGAGACCTCAAAGCTGGCATGAATGCGGCCACTTGTCCAACGCTATCAGGCGCAATACCCCCTAAAAAACTCATGTTTGCTTGGTTTTCTCGGTGATCGCCGATCGCAGCTTAAGACATTGCGATGCAACTTAATCAAGGTTTGCTGGCGGTATGTCTTTGCCCTCGCCGAGATGGCCCGCAATCTGGCTGTCTGCGACAGGACCTCGGCCGTCCAAACGCACTGGATCAAGCGGATGTTCTTAACGCCAGTTGCCAGTGTCGGTTCGCGCAATCCAGGTTTCGTCGCCTTGTTGCTCTCGCTCGAACTTCAGGAAATCAAAATATCCGCAACGTTTTTGCACCGGGTATTCCCGGCACGTTGAAGGCCGTGCGTGATAGACGGTGCAGCGCCGCTCTTGTGTATCAAAGAATTTGCAGATCCGACCGAAGTGTTCGTCCGTCTTGCGCCGCAGGCAGAATTTGCGGCCGTGGGCTTCCTTGGTGAAGCGTTCTTTTGCGGTTTCGAAATCCAGGTCGAAGTGCTTCGCCAGCCGTTCCACATCACGTCTGTTGATCGGAATCACAGGATACGAGCAACAAAAGCCCGGGCATTTTGTGCAGTCATAACTGGCCATGCGGACTGTCCATCATCGAGGTTGGCATCGCATACCAGAGGTCACCATAGAGCGCACGCTGTATAAGTGAGACACGGGCCGGCTTTTGCTTTGGCGCGCAAACAGCTAGAAGGCGACGTTTGAAAGAGGGGGCAACGGTCGGTGCGGTGGCGAGAACAGTGGAGGGTGGCGCTTTGGGCGCTGACGCTCATCTGCCTGACGGGCGCTTCGGCGCGCGCACAAGCTGTTAGTGGTACCGCAGCCGCATGCCAGCGGACTGAGTTCGAGAGCGTGGTCGCCAGCGCGGCTGATGCCCTGCGGTCCATCACCCAGCAAAACTCGCCAGCCTTCCAGGCCAAGCTCAGGGCGCTCAAAGAAAAGCGCGGCTGGTCCCACGAGCAATTCATGGCCGAAGGCACCCGCTTTGTCCGCGACGACAAGATCGCCGCCTTCGACGAGAAATCCGGCGACCTGCTCGCCCGCATCAATAATGCGGGCTCAACCAGCCCGCAAGCTGAGACGAACTGCGCTCAACTGACTGACCTGAAGGCCAACATGGCGGCTCTGGTCGACATTCAGACCGCCAAGTGGACGTATATGTTCGCCAACATTGATGCCGAAATCGCCCGTTGACGATCAGTCAGGTCGACGATCAGCCAAGTTAGCGATCAACCAAGTAGTGCTTTCTTGCCTGCGCGATAATCATGTTCCAGTCGCGCGACCATATCGGCGACCGGCTCGATCTTGTGCACCGAGCCAATGCCCTGGCCGCAGCCCCAGATCTCTTTCCACGCCTTGGGTGCTCGATTGGATCCGAAATCCATCTTGGATGGATCACTCTCCGGCAGGTTTTCCGGATCCAGGCCCGCACGCGTCACCGACGACTTCAGATAGTTGCCGTGCACCCCGGTGAAGAGGTTGGTGTAGATGATGCCATCTGCAGAATTGGCGACGATATCCTGCTTGTAGGCGTCCACCGCGTTGGCTTCCGTTGCCGCAATGAACATCGAGCCGGCATAGGCGAAATCAGCGCCAAGCGCCTCGGCCGCCAGCACGCCGCGGCCGGTGGCAATGGATCCGGAGAGCGCGATGGGACCTTGAAAGAATTCGCGCAATTCCGAAATCAGCGCGAACGGCGAGTAGCGCCCGGCGTGTCCGCCAGCGCCCGCGCATACCGCGACCAACCCGCTGGCACCCTTCTCCAACGCCTTGCGCGCGAACGTCACGTTAATCACGTCATGCAGCACCAGCGTGCCGATATCGCGGAAGGCCTTGTAGACATCTTCCCGTGCACCGAGCGACGTGATCGCCAGCGGCACCTTGTGCTTGAGACACATCTCGACATCGTGATCGAGCCGGTCGTTGGATTTGTGGACGATCTGGTTCACCGCGAACGGCGCTGACGGCTGGTCTGGATGCTTGCGGTCATGCGCCGCCAGCTCTTCCTTGATCTGATGCAGCCACTCGTCGAGCTGCGCTGCCGGCCGCGCGTTCAGCGCCGGAAATGCTCCCACGATGCCGGCCTTGCACTGCGCAATCACCAGCGCTGGCCCCGATACGATGAATTGTGGCGCGCCGATCAGCGGGATGCGCAACTTGGCTTTCAACTGGGCGGCCGTCATCGGCAGGGGAGCGGCAGTGGTCATAGAGAGCTCTCGGAAGGGGAACGATTGTGCAGCGCAACGACGGCAGTATTCGAAAAATTGCCGTAAACGTCAATGCGACGTGGTGCGGACAGCCCTCGCCGCTTGGCGACATCCAGCCCGACCATTGGCCGCACGAATACACCACCGTCCCTGCTCGACTTGTTGAACGTCCTCGCCCGCCTTGTCGCTTTGGAGCCAAGGCCAGCTACGCTTCTCGACACCATTCTCGCCGGCCGCCTCATCGACCGTGAGCGGCTTGACGGGACCGGAGTCCCCGCGCCACCGGTGCCGCCGGAATAGTCAGCGGCAGGCTAATTGGCTGTTACCGAATTGGCGCGGCTGGAAGCGGCGCGATGCGCGCCCCTCACCCACCCCACTCCGGTGCCCGCTTCTCGATAAACGCGCTGATCCCCTCCGCCGCATCACGCTCAAGCATGTTGCGGACCATGGTCTCGGCAGCGCCGGCATAGGCTTCCGCCAGCGGCTGCTCGATCTGGGCGTAGAACGCTTCCTTGCCGATACGCACCGTCACCGGCGATTTCGACGCGATGATTTCCGCCATCGCCAGCGCTTCAGCGCGCACGCGGTCTGGCGGGACGACGCGATTTATGAGCCCATGCGCTGCTGCCGCTTCTGCATCCAGCAACTCGCCGAGCAATAGCATCTCCATGGCCTTCTTGCGCGAAACATTGCGCGACAACGCCACCATGGGCGTTGAACAGAACAGCCCGATATTGACACCTGGCGTGGCGAATTTGGCTTCAGGTCCCGCAACGGCGAGATCGCACGTGGCAACCAGCTGGCAGCCGGCCGCCGTTGCGACGCCTTCAACCGCTGCGATCACCGGTTTCGGGCAGCGGATGATCGCCTGCATCAGTGCGGCGCAACGAGTCATAATCATGTGGAAATAAGCGCGTCCGCGGTCCGCGTCTGTCCGATGCCGCGTTAATTGTTTGAGGTCGTGGCCGGCGCAAAAGGCCGGCCCGTTCGCCTGCAAAACCACGGCCCGCACGCTCTTATCTACCGACACCTGGTCGATCGCGACCTGCAGCGCCATAAGCATCTCTTCCGACAGCGCATTGCGCGATGGCGTATGATCGAGCGTCACAATCGCCACTGTCCCGCGGCGCTCGAGTGTCAGCGGTTGAAGCGGGCTTGCACTCACTGCAGAACCTTGTCGATCTCAACGCGGTTCTTTTTCACGATCTCTACGTTTTCCGGGAACTGCACCGGCTGCGCCGATTTCAGGGCATCACTCAGTTCTTCGAGCATCTGCTTTTTGTCTTTCTCCTGGAGCGTTTTGTCAGCGGTGACTTCTTCGATCTCTTTTTTGATGGAGGTGATGGGGTCGGTGTAGGTGCCCGATGTCGGATCAATGCCGGCCATTACCATGGAAATATTGGCCGCGACGTCATCGTACTCAGCGAAATCCTTGAATCCGTTTTTCGTGGCAATTGTCTCAAGCTCGGCCTGGATCTTCGGATCGGGCTTTTCGCTTGTCGCAGCCTGCATCTTCTCCGAGATCTTGGCCATGTCGGCCTGGGCCGAGATAAAGCCCTTGATGTGCGCTTCAGTCAGCTTCACCTGTTTGATCGCATCTTGTGCACTCGCAGTACCCGCAAATGTCGTGACTGCCAGTGCCATAATGACGGCCGCGCCCCAATTTTTCAGCATCTGTCGCATCTCATATGCTCCTTGTCTTCCGAGGTCGCTGCAACGATAACGTGTCGGGCTATCCATGCCACGTGACAAAAGTGAGACGCAGCCACTCATGCACAACCAACCTGTCCCAGGTTCAGTTCCAGCTAACGCCGCCGCCACCGCTTTTCCGGCGGGCGTGCTGTCTGTCGCCCAAATCGATCACTTGCTGGACGTCAATTTTCCGCAGATTCACCTGGGTGGACGGGTCTTTTTCATCGAAGGCGCGGGGGTGCGGCGGGCACGCATGCGGATGGCGGCGCACGAAAAAAACCTGCGGCCGGGCAATACGTTATCGGGCCCGAGTATGTTCCAACTGGCTGATGTGGCGCTTTATGTCGCAATCCTTGCCACGCTTGGCGAAACGGCGATGCAGGCCGTCACAACCAACCTGAACATCAACTTCTTGTCGCGACCGCAACCAGGTGATCTAGTCGCTGATGCAACGCTCGTCAAAGTTGGCAAGCGGCTGTTGGTAGGTGAAGTCGAGATGTTTTCGGTCGGCGCTGACGACATGGTCTCTCACGCGATCGGCACCTACGCCATGCCAGTTCGCGGGCGACCGTAGTGCGGTAAAATAATACCACACTTGTTAAGATGTTGATTTTCATAGGATAAGTATTTTTCGGTCGCTGTTTTTAGCTTTGACAGTGCCGGTGTCGAGCGGTATAGCGAGCCATCTCCAGCACCTGTTGGGGCCTGCCAGCCGCCGGGCGCGTTGCGCCTGCGTGCAGATAGGCTTTGGGTGCGTTAGACGTGGTACGCGCATTAGCGCGGCCGCCAACGCTCAAAACTTCACCGAGGATCGAGGTCCATGAAGACCTATAACGCCAAGCCGGGCGAGATCGATAAGAAGTGGGTGCTGATTGACGCCAAAGGTTTGGTTGTCGGTCGCCTTGCTTCGCTGATCGCGCTGCGCCTGAAGGGCAAACATCGCGCGACCTACACGCCGCACATCGATACCGGCGACAACATCGTCGTCATCAATGCCGACAAGGTGGTCTTCACCGGCCGCAAGACCCAGAAAAAAGTCTACTACTGGCACACTGGGCATCCAGGTGGCATCAAAGAGCGCACCCCGCGCCAGATCCTCGAGGGCAAGTTCCCCGAGCGCGTGCTCGAAAAAGCCGTTGAGCGCATGATTGCCGGTGGCCCACTCGGCCGCAAGCTGCTGCGCAATCTCAAAGTCTATGCCGGCGACAAGCATCCGCACGAAGCACAAAGCCCTGTTGCCATCGACATCGCTGCGCTGAACCGCAAGAACGTGAGGGCCTGATCATTATGGCTACCGAAACGAAAACCCTGAGCGATCTGGCCGACCTCAAGTCGGAAATGCCGGCCGCCGTCGTGGCGACCGGACCCGTCTACGTCCAGAAGCTCGATAAGCTCGGCCGCGCCTACGCGACCGGTAAGCGCAAGAACGCCATTGCTCGCGTCTGGTTGAAGCGCGGCGGCGGCAAGATCATCGTCAACGGCAAGGACTATTCCAAGTACTTCGCCCGGCCGGTGCTGCAGATGCTGCTCCAGCAACCGATCAAGATCGCTGCGCGGGATGCACAGTACGATGTGATGGCGACTGTTGTCGGCGGCGGTCTTTCGGGCCAGGCCGGCGCGGTGCGTCACGGCATCTCGAAAGCGCTGACCTACTTTGAACCGGAACTGCGTGGCGTCCTCAAGAAGGGTGGCTTCTTGACGCGCGATAGCCGCGTCGTCGAGCGCAAAAAGTTCGGCAAGATGAAAGCCCGCCGCAGCTATCAGTTCTCCAAGCGCTGATTGCTCGCCTGCCATTCCGAACACACTGCAACCCGCACCACAATGGTGCGGGTTTTTGCATTCCGTTACCTGTTCGGTACCAGTGATGGGTGCGGTGTCTGCAGCGGCACTTCAGTGCGCCAGGTCAGCCCGCCCGCAGCAGTTGCACACCGATCAACGCGCTATGTCCCCAGACGAGCATCGCACCGTAGGCGGCAAGTCCGATGGCGATGGCAATCATATCACCGCGCGCTGTTCCCTGCGCCATTCCGAGCGGTCCAAGCGCGTTGCGCTTCTTGACAGAGATGCGATCAAAGACGCCGTACGCCAGCATGCTGCCGAACAGCAATACGCTCGCCAAGTCACCGCGCACCAGAAGATGCGCAAGCGCCCAGATTTTGATGGCAGCTAGCATAGGATGCTTGACTGCAGTGCGGATGCGCGACGGCACGTAGGCTGCGGCCAGCAGAATAAATGCGGGCAGCATCAGCGCGTAGGTGACGTGCTTGAGGAACGCTGGTGCAACCCACAGCTGCGGATTGCCGCGACCGAGCGTGCGAGCCTCGCCGTAGCCCTGGCCGATCAGGATCAGGCTCACCAGCGACAGGATTGAGAACACTAGCAGATAGGCGCTGGGTCCCATGCGGTCACGCAGCAGACCGCGCGTGGCCGGTGCCGCTGGCACAAGGTGCGTTACGATAAAAAGGGCAAGGCCCAGGACGAGGAACAGCATCAGCAGACGGTCTCCGGTCGCGATATGCGAATCCGATGACCCTGCCGTGCAGCCGCCGTTTTGTCACGATGGCCAAGTGCGCCTTAGCGCCGTGCGCTGTCGGCTGGGATCGTCATCGGCATGGCGAACGACACGGTTTGTGTTTCCGGGCGCGCGGCAACAAAAACGGCCGCAGCGAATGCGATCATCGCGACTGTGGCCAGGATGAAGTTATTGAAAGACATAGTGATAACAGCGGTTCTTGAAGGTGCCGGAGGCAGGTCAGATTGGGCTAGATTGGCCCAGATTGGCAACGGACGATGTGGGGCTGCACCCGTTGCATAGTGGCCTGTGGCGAACCGGATTGGGGGCTCGCCGTCCCATCTCTTGCCACCTCTCTATGCGACTGCGGCTGAGGGAATTCTGAAACCATGGTTCATCCGACATTCATGCGGCAGCGCGCGGCACACAGGTCTCGGCAGTGCCGTTACACGGCAGAGGGCCACTTGCGCATTTTGCCTGCTGCGTCACGATATGACTTCCGTCTATCGTCAGTCAGAAGGCAAAGGAGTTCCCCCATGGCCGCTCATACCATCAAGCCACTAGTCACCGCCGTCGCCCACTCGACGGGTGGCCGCAATGGTCATTCTGAGACCACCGACAAATCCGTCAGTGTCAATCTCTCGGTCCGCAAGGAAATGGGTGGGCCCGGCCTGCCGAACACGACGACCCCTGAGCACCTGTTCGCCGCCGGATATGCGGCGTGCTTTGGCGGTGCGCTGGAGTTCGTCGGCAAGAGCCACAAGAAGGACACCAGCGGAGCCGTCGTCACGTGCGATACCGCCGTCGGTCCACGTGAAGGTGGTGGCTTCGGCATTGCCGTGAAGATGCACGTCAAGCTGCCTAATCTCACCAAGGCAGAGGCCGAAGCGATCGTGCACGAGACACACGAAAAGGTCTGCCCCTACAGCCACGCCACGCGCGGCAACATCGACGTGCAGGTGACCGTCGATGGGAAGTAGGCACGCGGGAGACGCTTGATCCAACCTAATTGGCCGGACGCTCGTGAAGGCGCGAGACACTGGATTTTCCTGCTGGCATGAGATCGGAGGCCGAACATGGCGACGCTGACAGCATCCGAAATCGCGCACTACCAACGCGATGGCTATGTCGTGCCGAAGTTCCGCTTGGCCGCTGACAAAATCGATAAACTGCGCAACACGCTGGACCGGCTGATCGCTGCCAATCCCGGCGTGCGTCCCGAGAAGCTCGTCTCGGCGCACGTCGAGGGCGACAATGGCGAGGGCGTCAAAGGGTCTGCCGATTTTCTCGCCCTCGCGCGCGATCCCGAAATCGTCGATCTCGTCGCTGGCGTGCTCGGCGATGATGTGATCCTGTGGGGCTGTCATGTGTTCTGCAAGCCGGGTGGCGACGGCTTCGAGACACCCTGGCATCAGGACGGCCACTACTGGCCCATTCGTCCGCTGGCCACCTGCACCGTGTGGGTCGCGCTTGATCGCTCCGACACCAGCAATGGCTGCCTGCGCGTGGTGCCGCGCTCGCACGTCAACAAGGCATTGCATGACCACCTGCACGAGGACCGTACCGACGTCGTTCTCAACCAGCGCATGGCAGACGGTGTGTTCGACGAAAAAGACGCCGTCGATCTGGTGCTGGAGCCGGGAGAAATGTCCCTCCACGACGTCTACATGATCCACGGGGCGTCAGCGAACCGCTCGCCACGCCGCCGCGCTGGCGTCGCTCTGCGCTACATGCCAGCAACCTCGCTGTTTGATCGCACTATGAAACCACACGACGGCAAAACCGGCGTTCCCGTCGCATTCGCGACGCGGCCCCTCTGGCTGGTGCGTGGCGTTGATCGCACCGGGCAGAACGACCTCACGATCGGGCACCAGCGCACTTAAACCCAGAGAAACTTCACACCCGCAATCAGCAATACGACGCCGAGCAGGCGCTGGAGCATCATCCCTGTCGCCCACCGCGTACCGACGTGCGTGCCGAGAAATCCGCCAGCCAGCGCCGCCATCGCCAGCCAGGGTAATTCAACCGGCAGCGCCCTGAGCGTAACGAGATTGCCAGCCAGCCCGGCTATCGAGTTGAACAGGATAAACGGGGCCGTAATGCCGGAGGCTTGGCGCGGACTGGCCCAGCTGAGAAACAACAGCAGCGGGCTCAAAAAGATGCCACCGCCGGTCCCGGTCAGTCCGGACAAAAAACCGACGATGGTGCCAGACAACACGCCGCCTGCAACGGGCACCGATGCTGGCTGTTCAGGTTCCGAGGGCGCCACTCCCCGCGGCTGAGTGAGAAACTTTGCCGCCGCCAAAATCAGGATGATGCCGATCAAGATCCGGTACCATGTCACCGGCAGTTGCATGGCACCGCCGATGAAGGCGCATGGCATCGATGCGAGCAGCATTGGCATCAGAACTTTGCGATCGACCAGCCCAACCTGGTGCCAGCGCCATGTGCCAAGTGCGGCAACGAGGATGTTCAGCACCAGCGCCGTCGGTTTCATCACCGCCGGTGCGGTGCCCATTAGCGCCATGACCGCCACGTAGCCGGACGCGCCTGCGTGCCCCACCGATGAGTAGAGGAGCGCTGCGGCAAAGATCAAAGCGGAGAGCAAGGCGACGTCGGACATGGAGGCTCCATGCTATATCCGAAACGATATAGCATGGGATGTCTCGCCGGCCGCTACTTTAATTGATGTCGCAGCGTGGCCATTTCAGTGTCGAGTGCGGCACGGCTGAGGTCTTCCATGCGCCGGAAGGCGTCAATCACCGTTGTGCCGAACGCGGTCACCGCCGCGCCGCCGTCACGCCGTCCGGGTGCTGTCGTGACAACCGGTTCGATGAACATTGCGTTGAGGCTTTCGATCAGCAGCCATGCCGTCCGATAGCCCATGCCGAGGTCGCGTGCCGCAGCCGCGATCGAGCCATGACGCGCAATTGCTTCCAGCAATGCAATCTTGCCGGGGCCAAGCCGGCATCCTTCGGCGAAATCAATCCGCAAAAACAGCGTGGGTTCCGGCATGGCATCTGTTTCCGGCTGAAGGCGCGCTGGCAGTCTACCACAACAGCAACAGACGTGCGGCAGTTCCGGCCGCCTGTCCGTATTGCCGCCTTGCCCGCGCCGCGAACGCGTGGCATCGCTCGTAACATGATCGGGGTTTTCGATTCAGGCCATGGCGGATTGACCGTGTTCCGTGCCCTCGTTGCGCGGTTCCCGGACGTCGATTTTGTGTACTTCGGTGATCATGCCAAAGCGCCCTATGGCAATCGCCCGTCCGACGAAGTTGTGGACCTCACACGGGCCGGCGTCGAGACACTGTTCCGCGCTGGCGCACGACTGGTTCTGCTGGCCTGCAACACGGCGACCTGCGTCGCGGCCCGGAGCCTGCAGCAGGAGTGGCTCCCCACCTCAGAATGGACCGGGCGCAACGTGCTTGGCATCGTTGCCCCGACCGTGGAAGCGGCCACGCAGACGCCTTGGGCGGTCAGCACGCCGCAGTATCCGCAGAAGTACAACACAGACGTCATTGCGGTCTTCGGCACGACCCGCACGATTACATCGTTTGTCTACCCCGAAGAGATTCGTAAGCGCTGCCCACGGGCCACCGTCGTGCAGCAGATCTGCGCCGATCTGGCAGGGGCCATAGAAGCGGCGCGGCCGGAAGCCGAGCTAGAGGCGCTCGTGAAAACCGCCGTCGACGGCATGATGGCACAGACCGGCGGTATACCGCCGCACCGCGCGATCCTTGGTTGCACTCATTATCCGCTGGTCGAACCGCTGTTCAGGCGGCATCTCGCGCCGTTCACCCGACTGTTGTCGCAACCAGAAGTCGTGTCCGACAGCTTCGAGGACTATCTGAGCCGTCGGCCCCAGTACACGGGCGGACAAGGCAGAACCAGGCTGCCCCAGCTGCTGACGACGGGCGATCCTGGGACGGTCACTCTGGCCGGCCGTATATTCTGGCCTGAAGTCCCCGCTTTTGGGCATGCCCGATAGCGCGCATTCCGCCCAATTATTGTGCGATGCGGCAAAGCGTCTCCGCCAGGAAAATAGGCATTTAAACGAAGTGATATCAGTTTCTTACGGCTTGTGGCTGCTGAGATCATTCGCGCTATTGTGCAGTGCAAGATAAGCACCTACATTCCCTCTAATCCATCTAAGAGCTCGCTTCAAAGAGCCCAAGAGGAGAATACATATGAGCGACCATACTCCCCTGCCAGGCACTGTTCGAAAGCTGCAATCGAACGAAACAGCGGCCTTCCGGGATCATCTGTTGCGGTTGGACAAAGAAAGCCGGAGGTTGCGCTTTGCCCACTCCGTGTCTGACACGTTCATCGAGGACTATGCCGCCCGCATGCATGACATGGGCAGCATCGTATTTGCCTACGTCGAGGACGGCGATGTGCGCGCGGCCGCCGAACTGCGCAAGCTGGGTGACCGGTGGGGGACTGACGCAGAAGCCGCCTTTTCGGTCGAAAAGGGCCATCAGGACCACGGTCTCGGCACCGAGCTCATGGGCCGGGTGATCCGTTCGGCCCGCAACCGTGGCATCCACAAACTCTACATGAGCTGCCTCGCCGAGAATTCGAAAATGCAGGCTATTGCCCGCAAGCACGAGGCCGATCTCAAGTTCGAATACGGTGAAGTGGTTGGCGAAATCCTGCCCGAGACACCGAACTATTTTTCAATTCTCGCCGAAGCCGTCGACGATCGCGTCGGCTATATGATGGCTGTGCTTGACCTGCAGAAGCGCCTCGCCAGAGCAGCGTGAGTGAGCGGTGTCAGGGCCACCGCGCGCGGGGGGAGAGCCGAATTGCAGTGACGCCATGCGGTCGATAGCCGTATATTGTCGGCGGCTGGCTGCTTGGAGTGCCAGGGATTGAGGGGACGCGGAGTATGGGCAGACCACACTTGGTGCGGACCGTAATCGCTCGTGTTGCCGCCGGGTTCCTCTCGACATTGATTGCAGCGTGTGCGGGATATGCTGCGGACCCAAACGCCGAATTGGCTGCCGGCGGTCTCGCCTTTGCTGGTGCGCCTGTTCTGGTGACCGAGCGCGAAGATGTCACGCTTTCTGGCAACCGCGTCCGCGCCACGTATATTGTCCGCAACGCGGGCGACGACGCGCTCACAGTGCCGCTCGCTTTCGGGCTGCCCGAAATTGATATGTTGGCGCTTGACGGGGCCACTATCGACAATCCGGCCTACGATCCTGGCAATCCTACCAACTTCGTTGGCTTTTCAGCGACGGTGGATGGTCAACCGGTTGAGATGTTCGTCCAGTCCCAGGCCCTCGCACTTGGGTTGATCGATCAGACGGCGCTGCTCAAGCAACACAACCTGCCGCTCTATCCCCTGCATGCAGATCTCGGCGAACGCCTCGGCGCGTTGCCCGACGCTGCCAAATCAGAGCTTGCCAGCCGCAGCCTCATGCGGCGCGCCGATGGCCAATGGGAGCCGATCTGGTCCCTCAAGTCGACGCTCTTCTGGCAGCAGGCCTTTCCGGCCGGTCAGGTGCGGACAGTCACGATTGCCTATCAGCCCATCGCCGGGTCCAGTCTCTGGACTGCCGACAATGCCAGCGCCCTACAACAGCGGTTTTGCATCCCAGACGCGGCAGCGCGTGAATTGACAGCAAACGCCGCCAAAGGCGCACCCGCTACCGTCAGATGGGTCCAATACACAGCATATGCGGGTGTGGCGGCACGTGGCCAAGTTGGCCAGTATCGCTTGGTGATTGAAGCAACCGGCGGCGGCAAAGCCTTTACATGCCGCGACGGGCTGACAGGCGCGATCACCGGCACACGCGATATCAAATACCTCGACTATCAAGCCGATGGCGAAGTGCAGGTGCTCTTTGTCGAATAGGCGTTGGTCGAAGTCGCGTTGTCCGCTTAGTTCAACGCCATCAGCTTGGCTTTGTCTGTCAGTACGAACATGCGCCCGCCGGCGATAATGGGCGCAATGTAGACCGGCTGACCCAGATCCTGCGTGCTCGACACTTTGCCGGTCGTCGCTTCAACCGATACCAGCTGTCCGGCTGCCGACGTCAGCCACAGCTTGCCGCCGCCCAGCACTGGCCCCGACCAGATGTTGCTGCCGCTCAGTTTGGCAGACCATTGGATCTTGCCTTCACGCCGCGTGATGGCCATCAACTGGCCACCTGTGTCGACGACGAACACGCTGTCACCTGACACCACCGGCTGCTGGACGCCTGGCACGGAGATTTGCCACAACCGTTGGCCCTTCAACGACGACGCGATCATGCGCCCCGCATGACCAATGGCAAACACGGTGCCGTTATCAATAACCGGCCGGCCCGCATCTGTCATCGAGGTCAGCGACGAGGCGGAGCGGGACTTGGACAGGCTTTCGGTCCACACGGGTTGGCCGGTTGCCAAGTTCAAACCAACGATTTCACCCGAAGTGAACGGGACAATCGCCAGACTGCCCTCGATGGCCGGACTGGCGTTGGAAATGATGCTCGCCTTTTCGTCGAGGCCGCGATAGCGCCAGTTCTCGGAGCCGTCTTCGGTCGAGAGGCAGACAACTTCGCCTTCGATGGTCACGGCTAGAATGCGGCCGCCCGACGCCGTCGGTGAGGTGCGCATCGGCACGCCAATACTTTTCGCCCACAGTTGCTTGCCGCTGTTCGGGTCCAGCGCGACAATGGTGCCGTAGCCGGTCGCGACGAACAATTTGCCCGCGTCGGACGCCATGCCGCCGCCGTAGCCTTTTTCGGCGACTTTTTCGCCTTCGGGTTTCAGCGACGCGCGCCATGCTTGCCCACCGCCCGACATCGAGAACGCCGTAACGTTCCCTGCCGCATCAAGCGTGTAGACCTTGCCACCGAACGCGATGGGGCTGGCGCTGATTTTGCCGTATTTGCTGGAGCCGGTGCCGGCGTCCGCGGTCCACACAACTTTGACTGTCGCCGCGATCGCCAGATGACCCGGCGAATTGTTCGGTGTGCCGCCGGGCTGGGTCCACTGCTCATTGCCGGAGTAGGGCGAAATTGTGATAGGCCGGTCAGCGGGCGCGAGGTCAGCACCCACTGCACTGGCATCCTGGATGACGGCCACACGTTTACCGGGCAACGCCTGCTGCTTTTCGGCGAACGGGTTGATATCGTTGAGTTTCGGAAGGCTGGGCAGGCTGTCAGAGCAGCCGGCGACCCAGAGGGTCATGCTCGCAAGTGCAAAACCAGGAAAACGGCCCCGCGCCATGGCTTGCACACGTCGTTTGTCATCGGTCCGCATGATCGATCCTGATGCCTTCCACGAGGGCCGCCCCCGAACGACACGCGGGATTGCGGCATTACTTCTTCTTCGCCGGGGTGCCTCCCGCCGGAGCTGGTGCCACCTGAGGCGCGGTCGCCTCTGGTGTTACTGCAACCGGAGCGGTCGGTGCCACGGGTGCCTTCTCGGCCAGTTCAGCCGCACTGATGGACCCCATCACGATTCGGGCCCGTTCAGCCATGCCTGCCGGCACCGCAGTGTCACTGATCAACTTCTCAAATTGCGTGCGCGCCTCGGCCCGATTGTTGGCTTTGAGCGCTGCCATCCCCAACAGTTCGCGGGCCGCAAACCGCCACGGATTGTTGTCCGCTGTCAGGTTCACGACACGCGCCTGAATGTCACCCCAAGGTGCTGTATCCAGCTGCAACATGGCGGATTGCAGGCGGGCAAAGTCCGCCAACATCGGGTCGATCCCGCCCAACCGCGTGACAGCGTCGAATTTGGTGACGGCGTCTGCGGGTTTGCCGGCTGCCACGTCAGCGCCGGCCAGGCGAAGTTGCGCCAAGGCGGCAAAGCCACTGCCACTGTTGGCCACCGCTTGCAGGCTTGGCGTCGCCGCGTCTGCCTTGCCCTCAACCAGCTGCTTCACCGCCGCTGTGTAGCGCACGCCTTCCGCCTCTTGGGCGGCCAAGCGCCTGGATTCCATGAATTTAAAGCCGCCCACGCCGAGTACGATTGCCACCGCACCGGCCAGAACATAGCCTGAATACTTTTCCCACAGCTGGCCGATCTGCTCCCGCTGCAGTTCCTCGTCGACTTCCTTGTCGAAGGCCTCGGTGGTCTGCGCGCGCTTGGCGGTCGGCGGCGGCGTGACACCGATGGTTTTTGGGGCGGATTTGGGAACTCTGTTATTCGGCGCTTCAGTCATTTCGGCGAGGTTCCGTGCTTGGCATACG
>JANNEU010000054.1:0-20287 GCA_031379035.1 Hyphomicrobiaceae bacterium
CGCCGCACGGCACGGTCAGCTCAAATCATTGCCAGCGCGCGCGGACCTTTGGGCGCTGGAAACGCCTTTTCAAGTTCCGCGACATCGGCTGTATCGAGCTGCACAGTTGCTGCGGCAGCATTGGCGCGCACGTGGGCCAGATTTGTCGCCTTCGGAATCACCACGACACCCGGCTGCCGCAGCAGAAACGCCAGCGCGATGCCCGCTGGCGTCACGTTGTGCTTCTTGGCAAAGCACTCCGCCAACAACAAACTTTTCAACAAACAGCAACTTGCCCGAGCACCGCGCGCAACGTACGCTCTTACATCAGTCCTCGCAGTAGACGATGATCATCGACAACACAGCACCAGCCGCGCGGCAACCAACTGGAGTAAAATGCATCTCAGGCTCGCCAGAAATCAAGCACAAGTGCCCAAGCGATGTATGATGTCTTCTTAAGCCACAACCGCAAGCAAAAGCCTTGGGTCCGCAGGTTAGCAAGGTTCTTGCGCGCGCAGGGCCTTCACGTCTTTTTCGACGAAGAAGACATTGCCCCGGGCGAACAGATCATCCCTGCAATTGATCGCGGCATCGAGCACAGTCGTCATGTTGTATTGGTTTTGTCGGATTCTTCTCTAGCGAGCCCATGGGTTGGAATGGAAGCATCGATTGCTGCACATCGAGAGATCGAGCAGCCGACACATACATTGGTTCCGATTCAACTTGAAGCAATCGATGAGCGGAAAATCCCTGGCTACATCCGCTCGAAGAACAAGATAAACCTCTGCGGCGTCTCAACGCGCGAAAAGGAGCTTCGGCGCCTCTTCAGACACTTAAATATAAAAACGTCAGACAGTATACCAGTTTGGGACTTCAAATCACTTCTATCGCTTGAAGGCGACGAGCAATCCACAGAACTATTTGTAGCCGACGCTTCCAACTTATTTGAATGGAACTGGAACAGCAAAATTCTTTTGGATCGACTTCTTGAAATCGACTATGAGTTGATGGAAAATTTAACACAAACCAACGCAGGCAGCACCCCTCAATGGTCTCCTATCCTTGTAGACAATCCGAACACCTGGAGAATCCTGGTTGACTACAATCAGGTCATTGGCGGCTATTGGCACTTCACTCCATTGTTCCCAGAGGAGTATGCAATGGCACTTCGCGGGCAACTCATAGATAGCGAAATAACTGGGCGCAACGTCGCGCCAATAGATTCATTGCCTGGATTATACGATGGATACGTTGTCGCCGTCTGCATGCGACCAAAATATAGAAACGCTCGGAACATGCAACTTCTATTTGGCTCTTTTCTTGATGCGCTTCAGTCGTCAGCACGTAATGGCGCATTTATACGTGAACTGACGGCCAACGCGTATACAGACTCTGGAATTGCACTCTGCCGGGCTCTCCGTATGAAGCGCTTGTGCGATCATATTGATCGCGGCGAGGTTTATCACGCACCAATAGCGACCATCATTGGCCACCCACTGTCGGTTAAGTTTCCGGAGTTGGTGCGTTTGTATCGTGAAGCCGGACTGGCAGATGTCGATACTAAGGTCATTGGCACCCAACACCAATAGGCGAGCAACATACGATCTCCTCGGCACCGCCCTCGCCATACATCTCTGCCGTATCGATCAGCTGCAGCCCGAGATCGAGCCCGAGTTGCAGCGCGGCGATCTCATCTTTCGCCGCGCTCCCGCGTTCGCCCATGTGCCAGGTGCCGAGACCCAGCGCGGGGATCGTGGTGCCCGATTTGAGTGTGACGGTTTGCATGGTAACGTCCTCACCGCTTGTTGTTGATCTGTCCCTGCCAGAAACCGTCACCGGCCTCGCGGGCGGTTTTGGCGCAATCGCCGGCGCAATCGATCCACGTACCATTGGGCATTTCAATTTCTTTGAACACAACTGTGTTGATCGACACATCGCGTGTCTTGAGGCGCACCGCCGCCTGCCCACGCACGCCCGTCACTTCAATGGACCCACTGCCGACGATCACACGCGGGTGCTGGCTCTGATACCAGAGCGCGAAGGCGAGGAAGCCGAGCATCCCTGCAATAACCACCGCAGTCACGATATTCGAAGGCATCAGGCGGTCTCCGGCGGCGGTTGCAACGTTCACAGACGCTTTAGCCGGTACTGCTCGAAACCGCTACATCGCCGTCACATCTGGCCCTTGACTTGTGCATCCCTCATCACCTTCGTACCCGGTGCAACTGCTCCCGCATCGAGACCCCATGAACTACCGCCACGCCTATCACGCTGGAAACTTTGCCGATGTGCTCAAGCACATCGTGCTGATGCGCTGCCTTGTGCATCTCCGGCGTAAAGAGGCCCCCTTCCGTGTCATCGACACGCACGCGGGTGCCGGCCGGGCCCATCTTGATCAGGCCGCAGCCAGTGCTACTGGCGAATGGCAGTCCGGTATCGCGCGCCTGTTCGGGGCCGACGCAGCACCATTGCCACCGGCGGTCGCCGACCTGCTCGCACCCTACCTGGAGGCCATACGGGCTGAGAACCCAGACGGCACTTTGAAAGTCTATCCTGGCTCGCCGCTCTTGATGCGCGCCATGCTGCGGGCAGGCGATGCGCTGATTGCCAACGAACTCCATCCCGCAGACACCGCCGCGTTGCGCGGACTTCTTGGCAAAGACAAAGCTTGCAAAGTGCTCGCTGAGGATGGGTATCGGATCCTGAAAGCGATGCTACCGCCGAAGGAGCGGCGCGGGCTCATTCTCATCGATCCCCCCTTCGAAGAGCCGGGCGAATTGATCCGGATGACTGATGCGCTGAAGGGAGCGCTTGCCCGGTTCCAGACCGGAACCTATCTGCTCTGGTACCCCATCAAGGATGAAAAGCCCGTCGCGCGCTTTCAGCGCGGTGTCGCTGAGGTCTGCGCGGCGGCCCGGGTGGAACCACCCGCATCAATTGAGTTGCTGCTGCGCGTGCCACGCAACCCACTGATCCTGAACGGGTGTGGGCTGATCGTTGTGAACGCCCCTCACACGATTCATGCTGAGTTGCAGACGATACTGCCCGAGCTCGTCAAGCGCTTGGATGACAACGGGAAAGGCACGTACAGGCTAGGCCCCACGCAGCCGTCACCGTAACAGGATCGTCCGACAACGCTGCATCATTCATCAACCCTCGGCATGGCGTGGCGAGCCAAACGCACCACAGTAATCATGTCCAAGAAATGACGATCTGAGAACGATTTATCGCATTTTTACCTTGCGCGTTGTCGAACTATCACTGATATTCAAAACAGTTCGGGCGGCCTATTGCACCCGGCGGAGACTGCTGAGACTGGTTGAGATAGCCTGCGCATGCTTGCCTTTCTCTCTGTGAATGCCTCAGGTTCCCCGATAGCGGGCCAAACTGTTTCGTTTGAACTGGTGGAACCGCCCGGGTCCACCTAGTGAGACATCTGAGGACTTCAGGAGCATCGCATGCGGCAGACCGGTACAGTGAAATTCTTCAACCAGACCAAGGGCTTCGGCTTCATCACACCAGACCAGGGCGGCAAGGACGTTTTCGTCCACATTACCGCTGTGGAGCGCTCGGGCATCGGTTCGCTCGACGAAGGCATGCGCGTCTCGTTTGAGACCGAGCCCGATAAGCGCGGCAAGGGCCCGAAGGCCGTCAACCTCCAGGCTGCCAGCTGATCTCAGAGGAGTGAGCGTTAGCTTGCTCCGAACGATCATTGTGCCTGGAAAGCGCAGGTGAGTTGCACCGGTTCGTCGACGCAGCCCACGAGATTTGCAGATGGAAATGCTCCCGTGGGTTAAGAGCCGCGGCAGGCAATGCCGACCCGCAGATGCGCAGATGTGAGAGCGTGGCCCCGCCCCCGGGTTGCCGCGCTCTTGTCGTTTTACACACCCGTTCGCTGATTTGAGATCCGCAGTCGGCCCGCAGCGGCATTACGCCGGTGCCCGTTCCTAGAGTGCTGCCGGGAAAAGCAGGCCCTCGCACTTGATCCGGGCGTGCGCAGCGGTTTTCCCGAAAGAAGCACGACCAAACATTATGCTAGAGTCGTTCCTCGTTTCCACCAAGAGCGGAACGACCCGAGGGCGTGGCACTTGTGCCGCATTGCGAACCGCAACCTGCTGCGGCCTCTTATCGCCGTGGTGGAAACCAACTGCAAGACATGGTTAAAGAGGGTGTGTTCCGACCCCGCACGACGGCGCGCGCCGTTGGCGCTTATTCAGCCCCTGGAGTTTCCCATGATCCCGTTTCGCCTTTCCACTGTTGCCACCGTTGCTGTCCTGATGGCGTTCGCAGTACCCCAAGCGCACGCCCAGGGCGCTTGCGTGAATAAAGCCGGCGAAGGCACAAACTCCACCGTCGATGGTGCCAAATTCCAAGCCTGGGAGGCCGTGTTGCAAGCAACGGATTGGGGCATCTGGAGTGCGATGATGTCGTCCAAGCAGGAAGTCGGCAACGCACCAGGCATGACCGTCTCAAAGCTGCGTTCCAGCTGCAAGCCTGGCGGCCTTGGCCAAACCTGTGTCGTGCAAGCGACGCTGTGCCGGAAGTAAGTGCGAACGCTATAGGTTGGGCGAGGTGCCGTTCAGGTTGGGCGAGGTGCCGTTCGCGGCCCGACCACTTGGAAGTCCCCTTGCGGGGTCACCCAACATCTCGCCCGCCGGCGCTCACCCACTCATTGTCATCCTCGGGCTTGCCCGAGGATGACATTTTTTTCCTCGCCACGACAATCTGCGGCCCACTGGCTAGACTTGGGACATCAGAGACCTACGCATTTACGCCTCACCCCACCTGCGGCAAGATCCGGAGCGCATTCCCACGCTCGATCCCCGCCAGATCAGCCGGCGTAAACCCATACGCCGCGAGGCCCTCGACATTTGAGATCGCCGTCCGGTACGGATAGTCTGATCCGAACATCAGCTGCGACACTGGTACCAGTTTCAAGAACGCCGCCAGCGGTGCCGGGTGCGTCGCTTGCGCAGTGTCGTAGTGGAAGCGCCTCAGCTCCGCCTCCACACCCTCCGGCACCCGCGCCTCCAGCGACTTCTGCAGCTTCGGCGCCAGCAAGAACCGCTCGGCCAGGAACGGCATTGTGCCGCCCGCGTGGCTGAAGATGAACTTGATATCGCGGTATTTGTTTGCCGCGCCTGAGAACACGATGTCGGCAATCGTCCGCGTCGTATCGGTGCCAAATTCGATGATGGTCTCGGCCACATCCGGCACCAGATTGCGACAGCACGCCGCTGTCGTCGGATGCGTGTAGACCACGGCTTTCCGCCGGTTCAGTTCCTCAAACACCGGTTTGAATTTCGGATGTCCGAGCCAGCTGTCGCCATAGCTCGTCAGCATCGCAATGCCGTCGGCCTTCAGCGTATCCAGCCCATAGGCGATTTCCGCCAGGGTGCCATCCACATCCGGCATCGGCAGCGCCAGGAAACAACCGAACCTGCCCTTGCTGTCGGACCGCAGCTTTGCTGCGTATTCATTGCATTCCCGTGCCGCCGCCCGCGCCACCGCTGGTTCAAGAAACCCCAGTGCGGGCGTGGTGATCGACGTCATCGACACCGCGATCCCGGCCTTGTCCATGTCCTCGATGGCGCGCGCAGGCGTCCAATCGAGCATCGGCTTGTTGCCAAGTTTGGCCTTCACCACCGCCTCGATAAACGCCGGTGGCGACAGATGATGGTGCACATCGATGCGGAACGGCGCTTTGGTTTGCGCAAACGCGCCGCCGCTCACACCGCTCGCCGCCGCCGCTAACCCCGCCAACCCAGCCGCCAAAAATCCGCGCCGATCCAACGCTGTCTGCGCACAGCCCGGCGTCACGCACTCATGCGGCTTGTGATCATGCGGCATTGTTCTCTCCCGTGCGATCTTTGCAGGAGTGTGCACACAGCCGTGCGATGTGGTCCAGCGGGCGAAATAGGGGGCACCTGGAGGGCGGAAAAGGCGCGCTTCAGCGCCCCTCGCCAGCCCCGGCGCGCCCAACGCAGCAACCCTTGAACCAACGGCGCGTTGCAACGGTGTCTGCCGCGCTGCGGCGGCTCAATAAAATGCCAGCACCATCGCCGATCCCATGCCGGCGACGAGCCACCAGAACTCCTGTTGTAAACGACGGTAGCCGACGCGAAACAGCACCGGGAACAGCTTCCATGGCACGCCGCGCATCCATGCGACCATCAATCCCAGCGCTAGGCCGAGGCCGCCTGCCATCAGGCCATTCACAAGCACGACGGGCGCACTGCCCGGTGCCGCGGCCACATCCACAACGATAAAGCTGACCACCGCCACCACAATGACGAGGATGGCGTGCATCATCCATCTGAGAAGGCGCTTCATGCCACACGGCCCTCCGGGCGAAACGCGATGCCGCATGAGGCTCGCGCGACCCACCGAACATGGTGGTAGAGTAGCGGATGGCCGTTAAGACCTCTTTAATGCTATCGCAGCCGTTACCCAAAAACGCGATCAGACGCGCTCACCACGATTTGCGCGCGGAGACCGGCAAGGATCGCATTGAGATGGGCAATGTCGTAAACCTCCAGGTCGATCAGCATCTCAGTGAAATCCGGCGCGCGGCGCAGCATCCGCAGACTATCGATGTTCCCGTCAGCCTCACCGATGACGGTTGCAACCTTGGCCAGCGACCCCGGCGCATTGACCACCGTCACACTGAGCCGAGCCGGAAACCGCTCGGGTTTTTCCGGGTCGACGTCCCAGGTCACATCGATCCAACGCGCCGCTTCGAAGTCCTGTAGCCGTGGCGAATGAATCTGGAAGATCCGTACGCCACCACTGCCGTCAAGCACACCGACAACACGGTCACCTGGTACGGCACCTCCCTCCTCAACCGTTACTGCAATATCGTTGCGCAGGCCACGAATGGGAATGCTCGTCGCCAGCGTGCTGGCACCGCCGTTGGTGGTTGCTGATGTCGCGCCTGTGCTGCGTAGGGCGCTTCCAGACGAGCCGCTTGATGATCCGGGCAAACGGAACTTGAGACCGAAGCCTTTGGCGAGACCGAACCAACCTTCTTCGCTGCCCGAGACTGAGTATCGCGATTTCGGACGCATGTCGGCGATACCGGCTGGCTGCAATGCCGCACCCGGATGGATCGCGGCAATAACGTCCATTGCTGGCAGCTCCGCACGGCCCACAGCAACCGCCACATCATCAGGCGTTTTATGCCCGAGCGCCGTTACGACCGCGCGCAGACTGTCGTCGTCGTAGGCCACCCGCCCCTGCGCTGCCGCCGCAACCAACAGCCGGCGGCCAAGTTCGACCAACTGGCGGCGCTCCGCCTCGCGGTTGGCACGGCGAATAGACGAGCGGGCGCGGCCGGTGACAGCGATCTGCTCCCAGGTCGCTGGTGGCGCGTGATCTTTCGAAGTGAGGACCTCGACTTCATCGCCATTGCGGAGTTGCGTGGTCAATGGCAGCGGCCGTCCGTTGACGATGGCACCGACGCAGTGGTTACCGACGTCGGTGTGGACACCATAGGCAAAGTCGATCGGTGTTGCGCCGCGCGGCAATGCAATGATGCGCCCCTTCGGCGTGAAACAGAACACCTGATCATGGAACAACTCGAGTTTCGTATGCTCAAGGAATTCCTCGGGATTGCTGCCTTCCAGCAACGTCCCGACCAGATGCCGTAGCCAGCGATAAGGGTTCTCTTTGGCGGGTGGCCCGACAGTCGGCTCGGCGGCAGCCGTCGCATCAAGAATGACACCCGATGCCTCCAGGCGATCCTTGTAAAGGGCGTGCGCAGCAATACCGAGTTCGGCGACGTTGTGCATCGCGTACGTGCGGATCTGCATCTCGACGCGTTGATTGCGCGGTCCGACAATGGTCGTATGGATCGACTGGTAGTTGTTCTGTTTCGGCGTCGAAATATAGTCTTTGAAGCGACCCGGCACGCTGCGCCAGTGGCTGTGCGCGATGCCCAGCGTTCGGTAGCAGGTATCTGTTGTGTCCACGACAACGCGGAAGCCATAGATGTCGGAAAGCTGTTCCAGACTGATCTGCTTGTTCTGCATCTTGCGCCAGATCGCGTAGGGCTTCTTCTCCCGGCCAGATACATCAGCCTTGATGCCGGCTTCCTCAAGTCGGGCCGTCAACAGTGGGCCGATCTCTTCAACGATGCCGGCATTGCGCGCGCGCAGCTCGGCAAGCTTGGTTTCAAGCGTGGCGTAGGCGTCCGGATAAAGCCACTTGAAGGAGAGGTCCTCCAACTCCTCGCGGAAGCTCTGCATGCCCATGCGGCCCGCCAGCGGCGCATAGATTTCCAGCGTCTCTTCGGCATTGCGGCGGCGGCTGCCCGGGCTGTTGTGTTGCAGCGTACGCATGTTGTGCAAGCGATCAGCAAGCTTGACCAACAGAACCCGCACGTCTGACGAAATGGCGATGAGTAGCTTGCGGAAACTTTCGGCTTGTTGGGTTTTCTTGGACACCAAGTCGAGGCGCATGATCTTGGTCAGTCCATCGACCAAGTTGCCGATCTCGGTACCGAAGGCCTGATCAATCTGTGACTTGGTGACACCAGTGTCTTCTACGACATCGTGCAGCAACGCCGTCGCGATGGTCGCATCGTCGAGCTTCAGATCGGTCAGAATCGCCGCAACTTCGAGCGGATGGGAGAAATACGGATCGCCATTATTGCGATTGACGCCGGCGTGCGCCTTCATCGCGTAAACGTAAGCCTTGTTGAGGAGGCCTTCGTCCGCGTTGGGGTTATAGCTCAGCACGCGCTCCGTGAGCTCGTACTGCCGCATCATGACTGACCTCGCGCGCTCGACTGAACATGGCTCTGACCGCCGAAGGCAGCCTGAGCCGGATCAGCATAGTGACGGCCGCTGGCGCATTTCGCAACTGCGGCATTGCTCAAAAATCAAGGCTGCACACCGTCATTTTGGCCCCGCAGAGCAACAGACGCTCGGAAGTCAGCCGCAGCAAAAAGGCGCGCCCAGCGATGGGCGCGCCATAGGGTCTAGGCATCCAATCTCAGCGTTAACCGCGGCCGTTGCCCGGCGAGCCGTTCCCTGCCGCCGATGGCTCTGTCGGCGTCATGCTCTCCATGCCACGCAGCAATTGCTCCTCGGTCATGACGTCGACTGCATTGTCGGCGGACTGATCGTCGCGACCCAGCATCGGACGGCGATCCTGCACCATCCGCGGCGCGGCACCTTCCTCCGGCTCGTCCACCTCGACGTTCTTCTGGATTGAGTGGATAAGACCCTCGCGCAGGTCATCAGCCGGTACCGTACGTTCAGCAATTTCGCGCAGCGCGACGACAGGGTTCTTGTCATTGTCCGGATCAATCGTCATCGCGGCCCCAGAGGCCAACGCACGCGCGCGATGTGCGGCAACGAGCACTAGCTCGAAGCGATTGGGAACCTTGTCGACGCAATCCTCAACGGTAACTCGGGCCATGTTTCACCTTAAGGTTCGGTGTTACGGGTCAATCAGCTTGGCGAAGCAACAAGACGTGCAGACACGACGTTCAGCACAAGTCGCGGAACCAAGTTGATACATATGCTTTCAACTCAACCACTCCAGCGGATGGGTCCATCAACGCCTTAGAGCGCGCGCCTGATCTCAGCCTGATCTCAGACTGATCAAACAGCCAGACTGATCAAACAGCCAGAATTGCCATGCAGCTGACGCCCATGGTTCACTGTGTCGTCGCACGCAAGCGCGCCGGACGCAAGCGCTACATCAACGGGAGGCCTCGATCAACGGGAGGCCTAGTCTGGCATCAATGGGCAATCTGGCCGAGCCGCCTCATGCCATGGCGTTGCAGCCTGACGGCCTGGCGCTCAAGCAAGGCCCCAATGGTGCGATCCAACACCGGATGTCGCCAATGCGGGGCCACCTCGGACAATGGGACCAGCACGAAAGCCCGACGGTGCATGAGCGGGTGGGGGAGCCGCAACTGCCCGTCTCGCCTCCGCCCCTGACGGTGCCAGCCGATAATGGCACCCGCATCGATCACATCAAGATCTAAGGGTCGAGGCCCCCAAAGAGGCCCTCGACGCCGGCCCGCGTCACGCTCCAATCGTTTCAATCCCCGAAGCAACGCGGCTGGCCCGACCAGCAGGCGCGCGCACACGACTGCGTTAACGAAGTCAGCTTGTCGAGGCCCGCCGATCGGGTTGGTAATGAAACTTTCTGATACGACCTTTACGTGTAATCCAATCGTTGATAGCCTTCGTATTGCCGTGGCTAGAGCTTGACCTGGAGTGCCCCATGCACCGGCTGCATTGCTACCAAGCGCAATATACGCGACGCGCCCACTATAACGCCACCGTGCGGTATGCTCGAATGCCGTTGACACACTGTGAGAGCCTTTCGATTCAGCCGCAAAACAATTCGTCATTTCAGATGCCCCGAATATTACGCGAGAATGTTGACAACAATGGTGCACTGCAGCGCGGCCGTAAACGCGTGGTCGCGGCGCGTCAAACCGCCAGGGTGCATTTTGCTTCGCGGTCGCGGCATCTGGCGCACGCACATGCTCTTTTGAATGGTAAAGCAGCTAGATTTTGCCACATTCCTTGGCGCTCGCGAAAAAGTCCTGTGCGCGAGCCAGATGGTTGCGTACGGTCGTTTCCTATGCAATGTCTTCATATAAATCAGCGCTTGACAGGGCCTGAAAGCATGGCGGGGCTTTGCAGTATTGTCGTTCCAGACCGCAATATTGAATCTTTCAAATCTTATCAAGGAATATAAACAATGCATTTTTATCAATCCGAGCGAATTGCTATATTCGTCGATGGCGCTAATTTATACGCAACAGCAAAGGCCTTAGGCTTTGATGTTGATTACAAAAAACTACTTGGATTATTCAGATCGAAGGGGCAGCTCGTTCGAGCACTGTACTACACAGCTCTTGCAGAAGATCAGGAATACTCATCGATCCGTCCTCTGGTCGATTGGCTTGACTACAACGGCTTCACGATGGTGACCAAGCCGACGAAGGAATTCACCGATAGTCTTGGTCGCCGGAAGATCAAAGGCAATATGGATATTGAGTTGACAGTCGATGCCATGCGAATGGCCGACGTCGTTGATCATATTGTACTTTTTACTGGCGATGGAGACTTTCGCGCGCTTGTTGCCGCCTTACAGTTGAAAGGAAAGCGCGTCAGCGTCATTTCAACGTTGCAGACGCAGCCGGCTATGGTCGCCGACGAGCTGCGCCGGCAGGCCGATCAGTTTATCGATATTGCCGATTTGGAGGGTTCCATCTGCCGCGATGTGCCGACACAGCGCGTGCCAAGTCGCGACGTGGTCGACGCACCCTCGGGACCGATTGTTGAGCGCCGCCCCGTCGGCCGACCGGCGACGCGTCGCGCCGTACCCGCGTCCGGTGGCAGTGGACCTGCTGCGGCCAGTACACTCGAATTCCCGGATCCTGACACCAAGTCGTAAGCCGCAGTTTGGCCCGGCTGGTTGCGTGCTAGGCCTAAATGGCTGATGGTGCACTGGCATTACGTGATCGTGCGTGTGCACGGTTTGCTGTGGTCGGATGACACAACATCCCGGCGATCTTGACTGACTATGCGAGCGTCTGGTCGGCACAGCAGTTCGCTTTGCGGTGATTGATTTTTTCTTGGATATGCGACGCCGCTATGCAGGCTGCCACTGAGACCGCCATTGACGAAGCGCCGCGTGATTGCGCTTTGTGCCCGCGGCTTTCAGCCTTTCTTAGCCATCACCGCGCGGTCTCGCCAGACTGGCACAACGCTCCGGTACCATCGTTTGGTCGGCCGGATGCACGTGTATTGGTGGTTGGTCTAGCGCCAGGACTTAAAGGGGCCAACCGGACGGGCCGCCCCTTCACCGGCGACTACGCTGGGGATCTCCTGTACGCTACTTTGACAGAATTTGGCTTTGCGCGCGGAACATTTGCAGCCAGACCCGATGATGATCTGACGCTGGTCGATTGCATGATCACAAACGCCGTTCGCTGCGTGCCGCCAGAAAACAAACCGACACCGAATGAAATCAAGACCTGTCGGCGCTATCTCATAGCCCGCATCCAGAATTTACCGAGGCTGAAAGCGATTGTCGTGTTGGGGCGCATCGCCCACACATCAACGATTGCTGCCTTAGGACTGAAACAGAAAGATGCTCCGTTCGCCCACGGGGCGACGCACACTGCGGGGAAGAATCTCACCGTTTTCGACAGCTATCACTGCTCGCGTTACAACACGAATACTGGTGTTCTGACACCCGATATGTTTCGTGGCGTATTTGCCAAGGTCCGCGCGCAGCTTAGTTGACCGAGCTTTCCTTAGCGCACCTCTGTTGGGTCGGGCCGGATAAAGTCACGCCACATCGCGGCGGCGGTTCTTCGCGGGTTGTGGCACCGAACCTGAATCCGGTGCAGCCACGTTTACCACGCCTTCAAGTCCGATTGTGTCTCGCTCTGTCCCGAGCTTGGCCGCGACCGCTCGCAATCGCTGCACCGCCTCCGGCTCTGCTGTGGCAGGATAGGGCTGCCCTTTAGGACTGGCTGACTTCGGAGCACTCGCAGTAATTGTTGGTGCCGACGTCATTGTTAAGGCGCGGGCATCAAACAACTCGTCTGCAATCATCAATGCAGCCATCAGCATCAACCGTTCATCACCGACGTGGCCAAGTTCCGCACGCAGCTGTTCGACCTTGGCTTTGACGTAACCCGCCAGTTCGACAAGCCGATCCTCCTCACCGTCGTCGCAAACGAGGCGATAGGTTCGATCGTTCAGCGTGATGGCTACCTGCGCCATTGAATATCCGTAAATTAGCCCTGACGCGAGGCACAGGCTGGGTGCGACTCACGTCTCATCATCTAACAAACCATGCAGGCGATCCGCTATCCACGCAATGCGATCCGCCAGACCACTCAGCCGGGCTTCAAGTTCAAGAATGCGGGCTTCGGCCTCCGCAAGCTGTTGGGGCAGGTCAACACGGACCGGCTCCGCCGGCGGGACACTCTTGACCGGACGACCAGACGTCCGCGGGGCCGCAGTCTTCTTGGGTGCCCGCGCCGCGGCTGCGGCCAAGGTGCGTGACACTTGTGGACTGAGCCCACGCAGCCGGTTGCCACCAGACTTGCCCACTGCCCGGTGTGGCATCGCTGAGGCGCGTGCAGACGCCCGGCCAACTTTTTTATCGTGCTGTGTCATCGTCTTCGGCTCCCTGCCCACGATCCCAGCTCCCGTGCGGACGGCAAGCCTCTGATTCGTCTGACACCCTCAACCGACGAAGATCGTTAACGCGACTTGGCAGTCCACTCAAGTTCCGAGCTGTTCCTTCGGTGTCTGTCGATAGGCAGGTGGTGCTCAAACACAACGTCAAATACGGCTGGACGACGCCAAGCACAGCTGCGTGCGGCGGCGGATAAATTCACCTCTTCTCAGCCGTTTACTGTTCGCCGCCGAACAGGTTCTTGGTGCCGAGTTTGCGGAACAACTGCTTGATGACATTCTCGTCGCGCGCCGAGTTTGGTGTCTGATTCGCCGAGAAGTTTATGACCTTGCCGTCCTTCAGTCCGTATTGTGACACGCGTTCAACCGCGCCGAGCTGCGTGAAGTAAATCGCGAGTATTTTGCGGTCGGTTTCCTGCGGCTTAAAGAACGCGGTCTGTGTCTCGGTTGAGGAGATGTAGTAAAGCGTCTGCCCGCCATTCACTGTGGCGGTTGTGGTGGGAGAGCCAAGCAATCCCATCACCTGGCCATTACTCATGCCGGTTTGTACCTGCTGAATGTCATTTTCCTGAAACTGGTGGCCGTGTCGTATTACCGTCGGTGCGCACGCGGTGAGCCCCAAAAAGGTGGCAAGCGCTGCCCCACGCCGTGCCGCGCGCCATCGCGTGCCGACGGCCATATTCGCCGCACGGCCCATTCCTGTTTGCTGCTCAGCCACGCTGCCATCCCCGTTCGTTGCACATCGGTCAGATATGCGCAGAGACCCCGACTCACCTTGCATTGCCTACCTCAGCCGATATCCGCATGTCGCCAGTGGCGCAATCACGAAGCCCTCGACATCCACCGGCATCCCAACCGCTCCGCTGGCATATTGCCACTTGACGGACCCCTGCGCTCTAGTCCTTCTCGACCTGACCGCGTGCAGTAGCGAATGGCCACCATGTCCATGATCCAGAACTGGTTCACCCACACCACCGTCTCTAACCGGACGGCGCGGGAAATTTATGGCTCGATTGTGGCCTCTGCCCGGCAGAGCACCTTCTACGCAGCGTGGGGAATTCCTGATTCGCGCGAAGGTCGCTTCGAAATGCTCGCCCTCCATCTCGTGCTCGTCATGCGACGCTTGGAGCGCGCCACGCCGGACGGGCCAGCGCTGAGCCGGGCCATCGCTGAAGCGTTCATTGCGGATATGGATGACAATATGCGCGAAATCGGGATTGGCGACCTGGCGGTGCCACGCAAAATCAAGAAAGCAGCGGCTGCCCTCTTTGACCGCCATCGCGACTATGGAGCAGCGCTGGAAGCAGGTGATACTGTCGCGCTCAGCACAACTGTAAGGACAGCAATGACCACCGCCGGCGCTTCGGTCACGCTCGATGCAGCCGCTTTGGCCGGCTATGTTGAACGCGTGTGGGGAGCGCTTGGGGTGACGCCTGACGCAGACTGCATCGCGGGCAAACTGCCGCTGCCATTTCCGGCGGGCCTCACTGAACACTCACCGGCCTGAGCACATCAAAATGCTACGCCAAAAAGATTTGCGAGCCGCAAATGACTAAACCAGCAGTCACTCAGGACCCCACCGCAGCCCAGCCAGGTCTACAATGGGACATCGACAACACCGATGTACCGGCGAACGGTAAGGAGGTGACGAAGGTTGCCACCGAGGCCGAGCGAGCGGCACTGGCGCAGGCCTTGCGAATTCTATCGTGCGATCAACTTGAAGCGAAGTATCGCGTCAGGCGGCTGGCGGGCGACGCGTATGGCGTGCGGGGCAAGTTTACGGCCGATGTTGTCCAAGCCTGTGTCATCACCCTGGCACCTGTTTTTGAGACACTGTCCGTTCCATTCGCTGTCGAGTTCCACCCGTTGGACGCCGCCAAAGCTGCCGCAGAAGGTGCCGTCGATCTTGACGACGACGTTGAAATAGAAGCGTTTGACGGCAAGACACTTGCCATCAGCCGGGTTATTTTTGAAGAACTGACGGCCGCCCTCAATCCGTATCCACGACGGCCTGGGGCCGAATATGCCGCGCCGGCGACCGCCGGAAGCACCACAGCAGATGCAAAAGCTAACCCGTTCGCGGCGCTTGCAAAACTCAAGATGGCGAAAGAAGCGCCGAAAGCTTAACACGCAGGGTAGGTCCGCAGACAGATTGCCACGTTTTCGGCGCAAGCTGCGCAATGGGGTTGGTATCGGTGGCCTGAACGGCTAGTTTCGAACGCCCGGTGGTTAGCGCTCGCGCGCGCTCTGATGGGTTAATATTGCGGCCTGTCGGGCGACCGGGTCGTAGGGGAAGCGTGTCGCCGTTGGACACAACTATGGCAGAGCCACACGTATTGGCGCTCGACGCGATGGGCGGGGATTTCGGTCCCTCGGTCGTCATTCCGGGTGCCGCCCATGCGCTGACAGTGCACCCGGAACTGCAATTTCTGCTGTACGGGGCCACGCCGGCCATCGAAACCGAGCTGCAGCAGTATCCCAATCTTGCCGCCCGCAGTGTCATCCGCCACACCGACAATGTCATTGCCTCGGATGCCAAGCCCAGTCAGGCCCTGCGCCGGGGCAAGGGCACCAGCATGTGGATGGCGCTCGAAGCGGTGCGCGATGGCGAGGCTGCTTTTACCGTATCAGCCGGCAACACCGGAGCGTTGATGGCCATGTCGAGGCTGGTGCTGCGCACACTGCCCGGCATTGACAGGCCAGCACTTGCGGGTCAATGGCCGACGATCCATCGGCCAAGTATCGTTTTGGACGTGGGTGCCAACATCGGCGCGACAGCGCGCGAGCTTTGCCATTTTGCCTTGATGGGTGCGGCGATGTCGCACGCGGTTTTTGGCATTGCGCGGCCAACAGTGGGACTCCTCAATGTCGGTGTCGAAGAGATAAAAGGCGCGGAAGAGGTCAAAGAAGCCCACGCGCTCCTCAAACTTGCGGCGCATGACTTTGAGTATCGCGGCTATGTGGAAGGTGACCAGATTGGTCAAGGCATCGTCGATGTCGTTGTCTGCGAGGGCTTCACCGGCAATATCGCACTCAAGACAGCTGAGGGCACTGCCAAACAGATCGCCACCTATCTCAAGGAGGCGATGACGTCGTCGGTATCGGCGAAGATCGGCGCGGTCTTGGCCCGAGGGGGGTTCCAAGTGCTGAAGGCGCGGATGGACCCGAGGCGGGTCAATGGCGGCACATTCCTCGGCCTCAACGGTATCGCCATCAAAAGCCATGGCGGCACTGATGCGCTTGGTTTTGCAAGCGCCATTGATGTCGGCTATGGCATGGCGCGTAGTGGTATTATCGGCCGTTTGACCCGCGATCTCGCCGCACTTCAGAGCAGCCTGGAAGCTATTACAGTGGAGCCACCTGAGCAGCGTCTCGGCGCAGCAACGGCTGGCTAACAACGTCGGCTAGCAATGTCGGCTAACAACATAGGCGCGTCCCGATCACCAGAGCGCCAAAACTTCTTTCCTCATCAACCCGAGCCCGACGTACGGATGCCCAAGGCGAAAGACAAAAACGTGGCTACCATCCGCTCTGTCATCCGCGGCGTTGGCGCCTATCTGCCAAAGCGGATTCTCACCAACGCCGAACTCGCATCGCGCGTTGACACGACAGACGATTGGATCGTCGAGCGCACCGGCATCAAGGCGCGCCATATTGCGGCGGACGGTGAGTTTACGTCGCACCTCGGCGCGCACGCCGCCCGGCAGGCCCTCGTGCGCGCGGGGATTGATCCGGTCGAAATCGATCTGGTTATCTGCGCCACCGCCACGCCCGACCGCACCTTCCCCGCCACCGCCGTCCGCATCCAGAACATGCTCGGTGTCACCAAAGGCGCGGCGTTCGACGTGCAGGCGGTCTGCTCGGGCTTCGTCTACGGCATGGCGACGGCAGACGCCTTTCTGCGCACCGGCCAATTCAAACGCGCAATTGTCATTGGCGCTGAAACCTTCTCGCGTATTCTCGACTGGGAAGATCGAACAACCTGCGTGCTGTTCGGCGATGGTGCCGGCGCTGTCGTGCTCGAGGCGCAGCCGCAAACCGGTGGCCGCAATGATCGCGGCATTCTCTCCAGCACCATCCGCTCTGACGGTCGCTACGAAGACTTGCTGTACGTTGATGGCGGACCGAGTACGACCAAGACCGTTGGTCATCTGCGCATGAACGGGCGCGAGGTGTTCCGCCACGCCGTGCAAAAAATCTCCGGCGTCATCGAAGAAACATTGGTGACCACCGGCTATGCCGCCGACGAGATCGACCTGTTCGTGCCGCATCAAGCCAACAAGCGCATTCTCGACGGTATCGCCAGGAAGCTTGGCATCCCGGAAGACCGCATCGTCGTCACGTTGGCGCAGCATGGCAATACGTCAGCCGCGTCCATCCCGCTGGCGCTGAACCAGGCTTTCGAAACGCATCGGCTTGGCGAAGGAAAGCTCGTTCTCATGGAAGCCATGGGCGGCGGCTTCACCTGGGGCGCCGTGCTGGCGCGGTGGTGACGGGCCAGGTCATCGCCACATCACAGAAAGAATGAGTCGGTAAATGCTGCGCATCGTCTTTATGGGCACGCCTGAGTTTTCGGTCCCGGCGTTGGCTGAGATCATCGGTGCTGGCCACGATATCGTAGCGGTCTATTCGCAGCCGCCACGCCCCGCTGGTCGCGGCATGGCGGAAACCAAATCTCCCGTGCATCTTTTTGCTGAGGCCAGTGGCGTGCCGGTCTTCACACCACGTACGCTGAAAACTGCGGAAGCGCAGGATGTCTTCAGATCGCACGACGCCGACGTGGCCGTGGTGATCGCTTACGGCTTGCTGCTGCCGCAGGTGGTTCTCGATATGCCTCGCCGGGGGTGTTTCAATATGCACGCGTCCTTGCTACCGCGCTGGCGCGGCGCGGCACCCATTCAACGCGCGATCATGGCTGGCGACACAGAGACTGCCGCCATGGTGATGCGCATGGAAGCCGGTCTCGACACCGGCACTGTGTGCCTCGGCGAACGCATCGCCATCGGCCCCGACATGACAGCCGGCACGTTGCATGATCAGCTCTCGACGAGCGGTGCAGGATTGATGGTCCGCGCGCTCGCAGCGCTTGAGCGAGGCAGTCTCGTTGCCACGCCACAACCTGAGTTGGGCATCACTTACGCGGCGAAAATTGACAAAGCTGAGGCGCGCATTGATTTCGGTAAACCGGCGACGGACGTTCACAACCATATCCGCGGTCTGTCACCGTTTCCTGGCGCATGGTTCGAGGTCGAGATCGACGGCAAGCGCGAGCGCATCAAAGTGCTGAAGAGCACTGTGGTTGAGGGCTCCGGGGCGCCTGGGACAGTCCTCGATGATCACCTGACAATCGCCTGCGGCCTGAGCGCGGTGCGGCTTGTCACGGTGCAACGCGCCGGCAAGAAAGCCATGGCCGCGGCGGACCTGCTGCGCGGTGTGCGGATTGCTCCGGGAACGCTGCTGCTGTGAGCGGCTGACATGCCGGCCGAGTTTCACGCACGAGATGAGCCGGCACGGCGCGACTTAACAAATGTAGCGACGGCATCAGCCGCGGCCGCAAGATTTTCCTCGTTGGTGAACCCAGAGCGGATGCGAGGCCGCAGGTCGTGATCGCCGTCACCAATCCAGTTCAATTGGATCGCGCTTGAGAGACGCATTTGTCCAACCTCACGCCGGTCACCGAGTGCATCGCGTTCACCTTGCACGATCACGGTTGGGCAGGTCATTGCCAATAGATGCCCCGTGCGCAGCGCTTCGGGCTTGCCCGCCGGATGGAAGGGATATCCGAGACAGACACAGCCCGAGTTTTCCCGACGCGCGAACAATTCGTCGGCGATCATACTGGCAACACGACCGCCCATCGATTTGCCGCCAAGATGCAGCGGTGCTTGTAGGTAGCGCGCCCGAACCGCAATAGCTGCCGCTCGATACTCGTCCAGCAAGACGTTGATTTTCGGTGGTGGACGCCGCCGACCGTCCTCGCGCCGCAGCGCCATGTATTGGAATTCGAACCGCGCAACGGCGATGCCGCGTGTCACGATCAAGGCTGTAACCGCGTTCATGAATGGGCTGTCCATGCCTGCGCCGGCACCATGAGCCAGCAGCAAGACTGGAGGATCAGCATGCAGCGTCAATGCAGGGATTGAAAACTGTAGGTCCATCACGCCGTTCTTATCGCACGTGTGCCCTAGAGTGCTTCCGGGAAAAGTGTGCAGCGGTTTTCCCGAAAGAAGCACGACTAAACAAAGAGTTAGGGTCGCTCCTCGATTCCATCAAAAGCGGAACGACCCTAGAATTATACTGACACTGCAAACACATCCACCGCTGCGGCTTTGCCTTTGAATTGCACGCCGCCCATCGCTTCTGTCGCGACGCTTTTGCCCAGCGCCGACCGTGTGGCGCCGTCAATCAGAATGCCACGCTCTGCCACTTTGGTGTGCGCTTCAAGACGCGCTGCGAGGTTAACGGTATCGCCGATGCAGGTATACGTCGCGCGCTGTTGCGTTCCAGTGTAGCCAGCCACCACGTCGCCGGTGGCAATGCCGACACCGATCTGGATCGGTGCCTTCCGCGCGGCCACACGCTCAAGATTGTATTGCGCAATCAAAGCATGCATTTCGAGGGCGGCGACGACGGCACTGCCTGCGCAATCCTCCACCGGCAGCGGCGCGCCAAACAGCACCATCAACCCATCGCCGATCATCTGATTGACCACCCCGCCCGAGCTGCCGATCGCATCAAACATCAGCGCGTAATAGGTCTTGAGCACCTCGATGGTTTCTTCCGGCGGCTGGCGCTCTACCATCGACGTGAAGCCGCGAATATCGGAAAACATCACCGAGGCATGCACCCGCTTGCCGCCCAGCGCGAACCCCGATTGCTGCACGTCCTGCGCCACGGCTGAGGTTGCGAACCGCTGCACCATTTCTTTTTGCTGATCGCGCAGGCGCTTTTTCTCGAGGCTGGCGCCGATGCGTGCCTTCAACAGCACGTGGTTCACCGGCTTGTGCAGATAGTCCTCGGCGCCAAGCTCGATACAGCGGACGATGTTGTCCATGCCCTCCAGCGACGAGGTGACGATCACGGGCACATCGCGCAGTTGCAGATCCGCCTTCAACTGCTCCAGC
>JANNEU010000079.1:0-3877 GCA_031379035.1 Hyphomicrobiaceae bacterium
GACGTGCGCGATGGATGTCGGCTATGGCCCAATCCGCGAGCGCTTCACCAGCCGCGTGACGCTCGATCCAGACGCGCTGCACATCCACTCGACCTATATCGACGGCCCGTTCAAACGGATGGACAACACCTGGCAGTTTGTGGATCTCGGCGCTGGGCGTTCCGAAGTCGTGTTCTTCATCGACTACGAGTTCAAGTCGATCATGCTGCAGATGCTGATGGGCTCGATGTTTGACATCGCGTTCCGCAGGTTCACGGCCGCGTTCGAAGAGCGGGCGCGGAAGGTTTATGGGGTGGGGTGAGGGAAGTCCCAAAACGGAAAGGACAAACATTGACATATCGCCTGCGATATGTTCTGTGCCCGTCATGCGCGTGGTACTCGATACGAGCGTGATGGTCGCTGCAGTGCGAAGCCGATCTGGTGCATCGCGCTTATGGCTATCCAGCATTCTTCGCGGCGAACACATCGCCATCATTTCAGTGCCGTTGATTATTGAATATGAAGCCGTTTTGACACGGCCAGAGCACTTGGCAGCCAGCAATGCGTCTGCAGCACAAATCGTTGGTTTGCTTGATGGCCTCTGTTCAGTCGCGGTGCACGTCCAGACCACCAGCCTTTGGCGGCCGCAATTGCGCGACCCAGATGACGAGATGGTTCTTGAGGCGGCAGCACAGGGTGGCGCGGTCATGCTGCTGACCTTCAATACGCGCGACTTTGTCGGCTGCGATCGATTTGGCGTTCAGGCTGTGCGCCCTGGAACTGCATGGCAAATGGCACAAGGAGTGTAGCGATGGCGACGTCAAACTACGCGCTCAGGCTCCAGGCGAGCCTCAAAGTGGAGGCTGAAAAGCTCGCCGCGGCCGATGGCACGACCCTGAACCAATTCATCAACGTCGCCGTCGCTGAAAAGATCGCGGCGCTGAAGACGCTCGATTACCTGAAAGAGCGGGCCGCGCGCGGCAGTGCCGCGGATGCACTCGCGTTGCTGGAGAGCATCGGCGAGACCGGCGTGGTGCGGGAGGGGGATGAAATTTGAGATCGCTCAACCCACCGGGACGACAGAAACGAAATCCAGATGCGTAATCCGCCCTTCCGAAATCGTGTAGATGGCTGCGACCTCGATGGGTTGGCTCGTGTTCGTGCGGAAGACCCGTTCGTGGTCGATGACACAGTTGCTGACGGTGATGCGATTGACCACCTCGGTGCGATTCTCGGGAAACTCGGCGAATGTCTTCACGTAGTGCTGCTCGATTTCAGCGCGACTACGTTGCACCACCTCACCGTGGTAGCGCCGAACGACGACATCCTCCGCGAACAGCCCAGCGAAGCCACGTGCGTCATGCGCATTGTAAGCTTTGACAAGCGCGTCAATGACAGCCTCGGGATCGACCAGCGTCACCGATCAATTTCCCCAAACACGATATCCAAGCTGCCCAAGATCGCACTGACATCCGCCAGCATATGACCGCGATTCATAAAATCCATCGCCTGCAAGTGAGGGAAGCCGGGGGCGCGAATTTTGCAGCGATAGGGTTTGTTGGAACCGTCGGAGACCAGATAGACGCCGAACTCGCCCTTGGGTGCTTCGACGCAGGCATAGACCTCGCCCTCGGGCACGTGGAAGCCTTCGGTGTAGAGCTTGAAGTGATGGATCAGCGCTTCCATGGAGCGCTTCATCTCGGAGCGCTTCGGCGGCACAACCTTCTTGTCGGGCGCATTGATAGGCCCCTGGCCTTCGGGGCCGAGCAGCTTGGTGCAGCACTGCGCCATGATCTTGGCTGACTGACGCATTTCCTCGACGCGCAGATGATAGCGGTCGTAGCAGTCGCCGTTCTTGCCGATGGGAATATCGAAATCGAGTTCGGCGTAGCACTCGTAGGGCTGCGACTTGCGCAAGTCCCAGGTGGCGCCGGAGCCGCGAATGAGAACACCTGTGAAGCCGTGCTTGATGCAGTCCTCCAGGCTGATCACGCCAATGTCGGCGTTGCGCTGCTTGAAGATGCGGTTTTCGCTGAGCAGGCTCTCGATATCGTCCACGACTTTCAAGAACGGCGGTATCCAGGCGGCGATATCCTGCACGAGTTTCTCAGGCAGATCCTGATGGACGCCGCCAATGCGGAAATACTTGGCGTGCATCCGCGAGCCGGACGCACGCTCGTAAAACACCATCAGCTTTTCGCGTTCCTCGAAGCCCCATAGCGGAGGGGTCAGCGCTCCGACGTCCATGGCCTGCGTGGTGACATTCAAGAGGTGCGAGAGGATGCGGCCGATTTCGGAATAGAGCACGCGGATCAGCTGCGCGCGCTTCGGGATTTCGAGGCCGAGCAGCTTTTCAGCGGCGAGGCAGAACGCGTGCTCCTGGTTCATGGGCGCGACGTAGTCGAGCCGGTCGAAGTAGCCGATGGCCTGCAGATAGGTCTTGTGCTCGATCAACTTCTCAGTGCCTCGGTGCAGCAGGCCGATGTGCGGATCGACTCGCGCGACGACTTCGCCATCAAGCTCCAGCACCAGGCGCAACACGCCATGCGCCGCCGGATGCTGCGGTCCGAAGTTGATCGTAAAATTGCGGATTTCGGTTTCGGGCACGGTTCTATCCTGACGGCTTAGTCGCCGATGCCTCGATAGACGTCGGCGAGCGAGATCGCAACGCCCAATGCGGGGACCTGGATCACCTGGTCGCGTCCTTTGATCTCAGCCGGCCGCTCTTCGAAGCGGCCATCGGGGCCGCGCACCCAGACGTAGCACATGGGCTCGTCCTGGCTGGCGACGATGTAAGCCTGGAGGGACGCCAGATTGAGGTATTCGAGGGGCTTTGAACCGAGATCGCGTTCTTCAGATGAAGGCGAGATCACTTCGACGATCAGAGCCGGTTCTTTTGTCGAAAGGCTCTTGTCATCTGCGCCCAGTTTTTCGACGACGGCATCGGCGTAGCGCACGGTCTTGCTGGTATCGATCCCACGATCCACTCCCGTGACAGACCATACGGCCGGGTCAACCAATTGGCTCAAGATGAGGACGAACCGCGATCCCACGCGCGCGTGATGGAACGTGCCGCCCTGTTGCTGCTGCATGATCCATCCCCGAACATACTCATAGCGATGCCCATCATCGGCCTTCTCGATGAAGCGGTAGAACGTCTCTTTGTCGACGTACATGAGGGCGTGGGCAGACATGATCTCGCTCGGCTTGCAACCGACTGTCATCGTGTCAATCTATAACCAAAAAAGGTGCTCTGCCAATGCGGTTGGATCAATTCAACAGCCTGTTGAAGGTGCCGGCTTACGACACCGGCCTCGGCGGCATGCAGGTGCCGGGGCGGGCGGTGGCCCAGCCGGTGGCGGTGGCGGCGCGGTCGCTGTTCTGGCCCGCAGAGACATAGAACCGGAAACAGTTCTCGCTAACACGCTCGACATACCAGCAGGCACCACTGCCGTCAGTGTAGTAGGTGCAGAAGCTTCCGTTGCGGATGCTCCACTCGCCTTTGCGCGGACCGAACCGGTCGGAATAGATGATGGAGCCGTTCGAGTTGTAGGTCTCTTTCCATGGCGAGTTGTCGGCGTAGACGCCGTCGAATGCGCCACCGGAGAATGTGGTCTTGATGTCTTCGCTAGACATGCGGGCCTGCTCCGCTTTGGCAAGAGCTGGCCACACCCCACTCACGACGATGGCCACCAGCAGCAATTTTGCGCGCAACATCCTCACGTCCTAGCGTCTCAGGTCTGTGCGCGACCGTCGCAAAGGCTCGTGTCGCCAATGGGGCGATGCGCGATCAATTTACCTTTGGCGGTATGCTTGCTTTCTCGTCACCGGGCAACGGATAGCGGGTGCCTTCCCAGGGGCTTTCGAAGTCGAAGGAGCGGAATTCCTGGGTGAGTTT
>JANNEU010000098.1:0-12356 GCA_031379035.1 Hyphomicrobiaceae bacterium
GTCGCAGGCGTACCGACAGGCGACAGTCGCGGCGTCGAGAAGTTCTTCGACGGCAAGACCTTCGATCCAGCCGATCCAACCGCTTATTTGAAATCCTTGTCCATCAAGCGCGCCGCGGTCTGACGCGACCAGTCCGCACCACGAACTTGGAGTGCCGCATGACAGCCGTTCTCATCAAACCGGAAGCCTTCCAACACGCCGACCCGACACCAAAGGTGGTGGCGCAAACGCGCGCTACGGTTGTCGTGCTGCCGGAAAAGGTCGCACCCGGCTGGCGGCTGAAGCAGAAGCTGAACGCCGTCGTCGCGGCCGTTGTTCCGCCGTTGATCGTTCTCGCGCTGATGTTTCTCGCATGGGAGCTTGCCTGCAGCGGACCCAAGTCGGCACTGCCGCCGCCTTCAAAGATCTGGCTAGAGGCGAAGGATCTGATCATCTCGCCGTTTTTTGTGAACGGCACGCAGGATATCGGCCTTGGGTGGCGCGTCCTCACCAGCTTGGAGCGCGTTGCGATCGGGTTTGGCATTGCGGCGGCCGTTGGCGTGCTGCTCGGTGCCGTCGTTGGTCAGAGCGTATGGGCCATGCGCGGGCTCGATCCGATTTTCCAGGTCTTGCGTACCGTGCCGCCGCTGGCTTGGTTGCCACTCTCGCTCGCGGCCTTCCGCGATAGTGCACCCTCGGCCATTTTCGTCATTTTCATAACCGCCGTTTGGCCAATTATCATCAACACCGCCGTCGGCATTCGCAACATCCCGCAGGATTATCGCAATGTGTCGGCCGTGCTGCGGCTGAGCCAGCTCGAGTTCTTCTGGCGCATCATGATCCCATCGGCCGCGCCCTACATCTTCACCGGATTGCGCATTGGCATCGGCTTGTCGTGGCTCGCCATCGTCGCTGCCGAAATGCTCACGGGTGGCGTCGGCATCGGCTTCTTCATCTGGGACGCTTGGAACTCCTCGCGCCTCTCCGACATCGTGGTCGCTCTCGCCTACATTGGCGTCGTCGGCTTTATCCTGGATCGTCTCGTTGCCTTCGTTGGCGATCTTGCGACCCGCGGCACCGCCACAGCTTGAGGAACTAAAGCCATGATCGCCCGTCTCGATCCTAAGGATCACACCACGCACGCCAAGCTGCAGCGCGGCCGCGCATTCCTCCGCATTGATCGCGTCGATAAATCGTTCACGCGGGGCACAACCACATCTGAGGTGCTTCGCGGAGTTGATCTCAGCATCAACAAAGGCGAATATGTTTCCATTATCGGGCACTCAGGGTGCGGAAAGTCTACCCTGCTCAACCTGATTGCGGGATTGACCAAGGTCTCGGCGGGCGCTGTGTTGCTCGAAGACAGGGAGGTCAATTCCCCCGGCCCCGAACGCGCTGTCGTTTTCCAGAACCATTCGTTGCTGCCGTGGCTGACTGTCTACGACAACGTGCGCCTCGGCGTCGACAAAGTGTTCGGCGGCACCAAGTCGCGCAAAGATCGGCATGCCTGGACACTCGCCAATCTGGATCTCGTCCAGATGGCACATGCCAAGGACAAGCGTCCCGCCGAAATTTCCGGCGGCATGAAGCAGCGCGTTGGTATCGCCCGTGCGCTTGCCATGGAGCCGAAGGTGCTGCTGCTCGACGAACCTTTCGGCGCGCTCGACGCGCTGACGCGCGCCCATCTGCAAGACGAGGTGATGAAAATTCACGCCAAGCTCGGCAACACCGTCATCATGATCACGCACGACGTCGATGAAGCCGTCCTGCTGTCCGACCGCATCGTGATGATGACCAATGGCCCCGCCGCTTGCATCGGCGACGTGCTCACTGTCGATCTGCCGCGCCCCCGCGCGCGCCTGGAATGCGTCAAGAACCCGGAATATCTGCGCTGCCGCGAAGGCGTGATGCGCTTCCTCTATGAGCGGCACCGGTTTGTCGAAGCAGCAGAGTAACCGCCGGACTGCCGGCACACACGAATTGACAATTATCAAATGGAGCCCGAGGGTGCGCAGCTTGCAACCATCCCCGGTCACCATGCGATCAGCCGACCTTGAGCAGATCAGACAACTGCCGTTGTTCGCCGACATCGCGCCGGCGCACTTCAAGGAGCTTGTTGCCGGGGCGTTTCTCCAGCGCTTCCCGCCACGTATGGAGCTCATCCGAGAGGGCGACCTGCCGGACTTCCTGCATATTGTCGTCGAGGGCAATGTTGAAGTCTATGGAACGCTGGAGGATGCGGAAACCGCACTCGCCATACTCGGTGCGGACGCGACGTTCATCGTCGCAGCTGTCGTGCGCGACGAGGTTTATCTCACATCCGCGCGCACGCTCGATACCGCCCGCATCCTGATGATACCGGCCGCCGCGGTGCGCGCCGTGTTCGACAAGGACGCCGCCTTTGCCCGCGCAGTCGTTGGCGATCTGGCCGGGCGCTACCGGCAACTGGTGCGCGACATCAAGGGCAACAAATTGCGCTCAGGATTGGAGCGGCTCGCCAACTATCTGCTTCGACTGCAGGTCCAGCGGGGCGGCAAGGGCCCGATTGACTTGCCGGTCGAAAAACGGACGCTAGCGTCCTACCTGGGCATGGCACCAGAAAATCTATCACGGGCGTTTGTCAGCCTCGCCGAGCACGGTGTGACTGTTAGCGGCAACAAGATCACCATCACCGACAAAGCCGCTCTACGCCGGCTGGCCCGGCCGCAGCCTTTGATCGACGATCCCGCGAGTTAGAATATCGGACTGCGCAGGCTCACACGTGCTGGCCGCCGTTGATGTGCAATTCAGCGCCATTGACGTAACTCGACTGGTCCGAGCAGAGGAAATAGATCGCCTTGGCCACTTCCTCCGGCGCACCGAGGCGACGCATGGGAATCTGCTCTTCGACAATTTTTTCCGTGCCCGGCGAGAGAATCGACGTGTCGATCTCACCGGGTGAAATCGCATTGACACGAACACCGAGGGGGCCGAAGTCGTGCGCCATTTCGCGTGTCAGCCCCATCAGGCCCGATTTGGACACCGCGTAAGCGGCACCCGCAAAGGGATGCACACGGCTACCCGCAATTGACGTCACGTTGACGACGGTTCCCGAGACGCGCCGCAACTCTTCGAGCAACCCACGACCGAGCATCATGGGCGCGAACAAATTCACCTGAAACACACGTTGCCAATCGCTCATACCGGTGGTGATCGTATTGAGCCGCGCGCCGTTGGTGCCCTTTGGCGAAATGCCGGCATTATTGACAAGCGCATAAAGTTTGCCGTTCTGCGCCTCCAGCCGCGTCTTCATCGTAGCGATGGCGCGCAGCGTGTCCTCGGGATCGGCAAGATCAACCTGGATATGATCGTCGCGCCCCATCTCCCACGGACAGTTCTCTGGAAACGCCTGGCGCGAACACGTGATCACGCGCCAGCCGGCAGAAGAAAAACGCTTCACCGTCGCATGCCCGATCCCGCGCGACGCCCCCGTCAGGATAAGCGTCTTGCGGTCAGCTTGGGCGGTCTCGGCCATTGGGGAACGCCTTTCGGACGCAGGCGGAAGCCTGCTTCCCGGAGTCATAGACTGCTCGGTTCCGGAACGCGAGCATCAACAAGGCATGGGAGGGTTTTGTTGGGTCATGACGGCATGGCGCGCTCAATGCAACTTCGCGCCTGTCTTCTCGGCCATTTCTTCCTTTGTCACACCGGGAGCCAGTTCGACAAGCTTCAAGCCATCCTTGCCGCACTCGAGCACACCGAGGTCGGTGATGATCATATTGATCACGCCAACGCCGGTCAGCGGGAGCGTGCACTTCGGCAGAATTTTGAGATCAATGCCGCCGTCTTTCTTTTTCGCCGTGTGCTCCATGACGACGATGACGCGTTCGACGCCGGCGACGAGATCCATCGCGCCGCCCATGCCTTTGACCATCTTGCCGGGGATCATCCAGTTGGCGAGATCGCCGTGTTCGGAGACCTGCATGGCACCGAGGATCGCCAAGTTGATGTGCCCGCCACGGATCATCGCAAAGCTGTCTGCCGACGAGAAGATCGCTGAACCGGGCAGCGTCGTAATGGTCTGCTTGCCAGCGTTGATCAGATCGGGATCGACCTCATTCTCCATCGGGAAGGGGCCGATACCAAGCAAGCCGTTCTCCGACTGCAGCATCACTGTCATCCCATCGGGGATGTAGTTTGACACCAGCGTCGGCAGGCCGATGCCAAGGTTCACGTAGTAGCCGTCTTTGAGTTCTTGCGCAGCGCGCTGCGCCATCTGTTCGCGTGTCCAAGGCATGGGTGGCTCCGTCGTGGTGAGTGGTGAGTGGTGAGTCTCAGGTTGGGAGAGATGATTCGCTATGCGTTTTGTTTTGCTTCCAGTGATCGGATCATTGCGCGAAGCATTTTGCTCACACGGATCGTCGTCGCTCTGCACGGACCCGCTTGGTCAAGACTTGTGAGCTTGAGGCGCGATGCGAGCAGCAGGTGGGTTTCCAGCTCTCGGGACGATCCGAGCGCAACTCGCAAAAATTGAATGTAATAACCGGTTTGATCACGACCATAGTCTTCTGCGATGTTCGCCGGGATTGAGACAGCCGCGCGCCGAATCTGCGCCGTCAAGCCGTAGAGTTCGTCTCTCGGGAACTCCTTTGTCAGTTCGTAGCGGTTTTTTCAACAAGCGTCATCGCCAACTGCCAGACTTCTAATTCTTCATAGGAGTTGATGCTGCTCACATCCTGTTCCCCTTTTTGCCACTCACCACTGGCCACTCGCCACTCACCACTCGCCTATTGCCTCATCTCACGGCTGCGATCCCGTTCCCGGCACCGCATACCAGTCATCGTGCAACGACGTGACCGAACAGCTCATACACGTCGTGTGCCGCCACTGATATTTGCATCCCGGGCAAGTCCCGCGCGTATCGAACGTGTTCCAGCCATGGCCGCAGCCGTTGGAAAAATTCTCTGGCGGCCCCATGGAGATGCAGAACCAGCGGCTGTTCTTGTCGGGTTGCCATTTGCAGGCGGGGCATTGGATGTTGCCGGCGCCAGTCACCGGATCATCGTCCTGAAATATTTCCGGTGGCAACCCTTCGGGCCGGAACGCGGTCACTGGCTTCGGCACGCGGCCGCCTTTGCCGATATCGGCGCGCTGCATTTCTGGCGCACGATAGAACGCAACGCGCTGGCTCGCTTCGAAGCCGAGAGCGTTTGCAAGTTTGCGATGCCGGCTGGTTTTCATCGTCATGCTCCAGTCTTGGATCGTCCAAGCTACGAATGAGAACATTCAATTTTTTCGTCAGCCCGGCGAAGGCCGGGACCCACGGCAAGCATCGGGAGTGCTGTATTTTGTCGTGGGTGCCGGCCTGCGCCGGCATGACGAAGAGTGGGGTCCATTGGCGCAGCACCACCTACGCCTTCCTGACCGTCCGCTGCTCGATCCGCTTTTCCGGCGTCGCGTTGAGCACCAGCCGCTGCACGTAAATCCCCGGGGTGTGGATGTTGTCGGGGTCGAGTGCGCCCATCGGCACGATCTCCTCGACCTCGGCGATGGTGATCTTGCCGGCTGTCGCCACCATCGGATTAAAGTTTCGCGCCGTCTTGCGGTAAATCAGATTGCCGCTCGGATCAGCCTTCCAGGCTTTGACCAGCGCCACATCCGCCGTCAGCGAGCGTTCGAGGATATACTTCTGGCCGTCGAACTCACCCACCGGCTTGCCCTCGGCGATGATCGTGCCGAAGCCGGTCTTGGTGTAAAAGGCTGGAATGCCAGCACCACCCGCGCGCAGCTTCTCAGCCAGCGTACCTTGTGGCGTGAACTCCAGCTCCAGTTCCTTGGCAAGATACTGCCGCTCAAATTCCTTGTTCTCGCCCACATACGAGGCGATCATCTTCTTGACTTGCCGTGTCTCCAGCAGCACGCCCAGGCCGAAGCCATCAACGCCGGCATTATTGGAAATGGCCGTCAGGTTCTTGACCCCTGACTGCTTCACCGCCTCGATCAGCGCCTCCGGGATACCGCAAAGGCCGAAACCACCGACCGCCAGTGTCTGACCGTCTTTGATCACGCCTTCGAGCGCCTTGGCAGCCGAAGGGAAAAGCTTGTTCATGGGGCGGGCTCCAGGGACATTCATGGGGTGCTGTCGGCGGCAGTAGTCGGTCGCAACGGGTAGGATGATTAAGATACAATCGCGGTAGCAGGCCCGGTTTTAGCGGTCAATTGCGCTTCGCGCGGGACTGCAGGGACTTGCCACACCCGCATGGGGCCGCCGCCGTTCCCGCATGGTACCGGCAGCCATCACCGATAGCCCGCGCACCCCCTATTGCTGCGCCGCGATTTAACCCTATTGTGCAGTTTTGGTGCTTGTTTGCAGCTCGATCACCGCTTTGTGATCAGTTGCCAATCCCCGCTCCTCGCGCCGGTGGTATGATCTTCCGATGCTTACGTTGAAACCGACATCCCCCGCCACCGCCGCCTTCGAGCGCAAGCTTCGACTATCGAAGCTCGCTCTGGTTCTGGAAGCGGCTTGGCCAAGGCTTTGGCTGCTGATTGGCGTGGCGCTGCTGTTCGTCGGCGTGTCGATGGCGGGCCTGTGGCCCATGCTGTCTGAGACGACGCACAAAGCCGTGCTCGGCGTCTTCGGGCTCGTGGCCCTCGGAATCTTGCTGTCGCTCGCCCGTATTCCGGCCCCCACCCGTGATGCCGCCGTGCGCCGTATCGAACAACGTTCGGGTGTCCCCCATCGCCCCGCGTCCGCCTACGAAGACACCGTCGCCGCCGCCAGCAACGATCCGGTCGCCGCTCACATCTGGGCCGCCCATAAATCCCGTCTGGCAGATGCCATCAGCCGGCTGCATGTCGGCAGTCCATCCCCGCGCACTGACCGGCGCGATCCGCTGGCGCTCCGTGCACTTGGCCTGCTTGCTGTTGGCACACTGGCCGTTCTTGCCGGTGACGCCGCCGACGACCGTCTCGCCGCCGCTTTCCGCTTCGGTCCTCTCGCCAAGTCCGTCGACGCGCGCCTCGACGCCTGGGTGACGCCCCTGCCCTACACCGGCAAGGCGCCCGTTATGCTGGCCGACGGTGCGCGCGGCCTAGCGGTGCTCAAAACGTCGTCTGCGACGCCGAGCGAAATTCCCGTCAACAGCACCCTCTTCGTCCGCACCTCCGGCGGCATTAAAAACCTTGCGATTGAAATTACCCCCGAACATCCTGCCGGTTCACTCGCGCCGAAGCCTTTGCGGATCGAACTGCCGAAACCGGTGGCCGCTGACCCCAAAGCGCCTGCCGTCACGACCGCTCCGCCGGTCGTCACCGAGGCGGTGAGCGACGTCACCGAGCTCAAAGCCGAGATCAAAACCGGCGGTGTGGTGCGCGTGCTGTCTGGCACGTCCGAACTTGCTCGTTGGACCTTTACCGTTATTCTGGACATTCCACCCAAGGTCACTTTCACGCGCGAGCCCGAACGCTCGCTGCGCGGCGCGCTCCGCATCCCCTACAAAGTCGAGGATGACTATGGCGTGGCCTCGCTCGAAGGTCGTATCTCGCGCTTGCGCGATAAGGCCGATACGTCCGCGAACGCCTGGGCGCGTGCCGAAAAGATCAAAGGGCCCCGCCCGCCCTACGAGCGCCCGCCGCACCTGACAATCCGTCTGCCGCAGTCCTACGCGAAGGAAGCGACCGGCGTCAGCATGCATGAACTTGGCGATCATATCTGGGCTGGCCTGCCCGTCACGGTCACGCTCATCGCCAAAGACGTGGCCGGACAGAGCGGCAAGACCGAGCCGCGCAAGATGGTGCTGCCGTCGCGCCAGTTTTCCAAGCCGCTGGCGCGCGCTGTGGTCGAGCAGCGCCGCGCCCTCGTCGATGATCCACGCCAGCGCCGCCAGGTGTTGCGCGCCCTCGATGCCATTACGCTCGCGCCCGAATCCGGGGTCAAGGACACACACGTCTATCTTGGCCTGCGGTCTGTCTACTGGCGCCTGCTGCATGACAGCTCGCGCGTCGCCCGCAACAGCGCCGCAGCCCAACTCTGGCAGATCGCGCTGCGCATCGAAGACGGTTCGCTGTCGGACGCCGAGCGCGCCCTCAAGGCCGCGCAGGAAAACCTCCGGAAGGCGCTGGAAAACGGCGCGACGGACGAAGAACTCAAGCAGCTCATGCAGGAGCTGCGGCAGGCTATGGCCAACTTCATGCAGGAATTGGCCAAGAACGCCGAGAACCAGCCGCCGATGGACAGCCAGGGTATGGACCCGAGCCAGATGCTCTCGTCGAAAGACCTTGAGCAAATGATGCAGAACCTTGAGAACATGGCGCGCTCTGGCAACAAGGATCAGGCGCAGCAAATGTTGTCTGAGTTGCAGGATCTCATGGACCGCCTGCAGTCCGGCCGCATGGCAGGACAGCAGGGTCAACAAGGCGGCCAGGGCCAGCAGCTCATGAACGAGTTGGGCGAACTGCTCGGCAAAGAGCAGCAGCTGCTCGACGACACCTTCCGTCAGCAGCGCCAAGGCCAACAGGGCGACCAAGGACAGCAGGGTCAACAAGGTCAGGGCCAGCAGGGCCAGCCAGGTCAGCCCGGACAGCGTGGCCAGCAAGGACAACGCGGCCAGAACGGCCAGCCCGGTCAGAATGGTCAACCCGGACAACAGGGCCAACGCCAGCCTGGACAAGGCCAAGGACAGCCCGGTCAGCAAGGTCAGGGTCAAGGTCAGGGCGGCCAAGGCCTCGGCGACCGCCAGCAAGCGCTGCGCGGCATGCTCGACAAACTCCAGCGCGGCATGGGTCAGGCCGGCATCGACAGCCCCCAGCAGTTCGGTGACGCGGGCAAGGCCATGGAAGAAGCCGAGAAGGCATTGCGCAACGGCGACCTCGAGGGTGCCGCAGATGCTGAGGGCCGCGCCCTCGATAAGCTGCGCGAAGGTGCGCGTTCCATGGCCGAACAGATGGCCAAACAGCGCGGCCAACGCGCCGGCCGTGGCAATGGCCAGGGACCAAACGGGGTGCCCCCGCAGCTCGACCCGCTCGGCCGGGCGCAAAGCCAGACCGACGGCTCCGATCCCGGCACCGGCGTAAAAGTTCCCGATCAGATCGACGTCCAACGCGCCCGCGAGATCCTCGAAGAACTGCGCCGCCGCCTTGGCGAAAACACGCGCCCAACATTCGAGCTCGAATACCTGGAGCGGCTATTGAAGCAGTTCTGACGAAGCGGGACAGCGGGACTAAAACGTCCCACCCCGCCCCGCGCCGTCAGCGAACCGTTGCGCGCCGGCTATCGTCTCACCTGTCGCAATCACGTCGAGTCCGCCACGCATTTCGTCTTGCAGCGCGGCGTCGAAATCGAGATCCCATTGCGCTATAGCTGAGCGCCGGTCATTGCGCAGACAGGCTTGTGGAAACGCCGCCAGTTGCTTTGCCAGCTGCACGGCGGCCGCACGCGCCTGCCCTTTGGGCACCACACGGTTTGCCAGCCCGATGGTGAGTGCCTCGTCCGCCATCACCGGCCGTCCTGTCAGAATGAGATCCATCGCCCGGGAGTGACCGATCAATCGTGGCAGGCGGATCGTACCGCCATCAATCAGCGGCACGCCAAACCGTCTGCAGAAGATGCCGAACACCGCGTCCTCAGCAACGACTCGCATATCCGCCCACAATGCCAATTCCATGCCGCCGGCAACCGCATAACCTTCAATCGCTGCTATCACCGGCTTCGACAACACCATCCGGCTTGGTCCCATGGGTGCTATCGTATCGCGACTGTCGATGTCGCGGCGCTTCTCCAGATCGCCCACGGCGACTGCCTTCAAATCCGCGCCGGCGCAGAACGTATCACCTACACCTGTGAACACTGCCACCGACGCGCTCGAGTCAGCATCAAACGCCTGGAACGCTTCGAATAGCTTCGCCGCCGTCGCACCGTTGACGGCGTTCTTCCGCTCCGGCCGGTTGATCGCAATGATCGTCACCGCGTCGTCGCGGGTGACGATGACAGATTGATCTGCTGACATGACGTGCTCCACAAAAGAACTGGACCCGTAGGGCGCAACAGCGGTTACGCGTATTGCGCCGTAAACCGCGACGACCCAACAATTTTGCATCGTACATCCGCGCAAGCGCGGCGCAATACGGCCGCTAAAACGCGACCTATTGCGCCCTACGAACTCACGCGATGCGCACCCAGCACACGATCAATCATCGCGTTTGCACTGCCAAGATATTGCGCCGGATCGACCAGCTTCTGCAACGTCACGTCATCAATTGCCGCCGTCACTTGGGGGTCGTTGCGTAGCTCTTCCAACAGCATCGTGCCGCCGTCGAGTGCCTTACGGCACGCGGCATAGACGCAATCATGCGCTGGCCCACGGCCGATCTTTTCCGCCACTGCCATCATCACCGCTTCGGCGACAATGAGCCCCCCGGTCATATCCAGGTTCTTGCGCATGCGGGCGGCATCGACGATCAACCCGCCGGCCAGAAACTTCGCTTGGGTCAGCGCGCCGCCCGTGGCGATGAAGGCCCGCGGCAGTGCAATCCATTCAAGGTGCCACGGTCCTGTCGCGCGCTCATGATCCGCACCTGCGAGACTATCCAGCATCAGCCCCACGTCCTGCCGCACGCTCCGTGCACTCGCCGCCATCAACTCCGCGCTGATCGGATTACGCTTCTGCGGCATCGTCGACGACGAGCCACGTCCCGGCATGAACGGCTCGAAAGCCTCGCCCACTTCCGTTTGCATCAGCAGCATCACGTCGGTGGCAATCTTCCCCAGTGAGCCTGTGATCAAACCAAGCAAGGCGACTGCCTCGGCGAGACCATCGCGCGCGACATGCCACGGCACGGTTGGAATGCCGAGCTTCAGTTCAACACACAGCGCGTCGCTGACAGCCAGGCCCTTGCCCTTGAGTGATGCGAGCGTGCCCGCTGCGCCCGCAAATGAGCCGACCAGTACGCGCGGCTTGAGTTGTGCCAATCGCTCGCGATGCCGATCGATCATCGACAGCCACACGGCCACCTTGAGCCCGAACGTCGTCGGTAGCGCGTGCTGCAGATGCGTGCGCCCCGCCATCACCGTGTCGCGATGCTTGTCGGCCAGCTTGGCAAAATCCGCAGCAATCACTTTGAGATCCGCATCCACCAGATCGAGCGCTGCGCGAACCTGCAGAACGGTCGCGGTATCCATGATGTCTTGCGTCGTCGCGCCCCAATGCAGGTAGCGGCCCGCCTCGCCGCACTGCTTTTGCAATTGGTGCACGACGCCGACGATGGGATAACCGACCAAATCGGTTTCCGTCTTGAGCTTGGCGAGGTCCATCTTCGACGCATCCGCACCCTTGGCGATGGCAATCGCCGCTTCCGCCGGGATCAACCCAAGCGCGCCCTGCACCTTAGCGAGCGCCACCTCCACATCGACATAACGCGCCACCAGCGCCTCATCCGAGAAGATCGCCCGCATTTCCGGCGAGCCAAACGCATCGCGGAAAATAGCACTGTCGAAGACGGTTGCGGGCATTTTGCGGATCCTTGTCGAGACGCAATTATTGCGATGTTGTGATCGGCAGTGGCAAGGTTTAGGGGCCCTGTCAAACGAACCGACATCGCCGAACCAGACAACAAGGCACACCAACCGCAGATCAACAGGAGCATCCCTTGAGTACGATTGGTATTTTCATCGAACACCGCACGCTGCCAGGCAAACGCGATGCAGTCTTCGCGATTTGGAAAAGACATATGGCACCGGCCATTGCCGAAAACCCGGGGCACCTCGACTACTTCTATGGCCTTGCCGACAAAGATCCCGATACACTTCTGGTGTTCCAGAGGTACCGTGACCATGCCGCCGCTGCAGCGTTCCTGCAGCATCCATCCTATTTGGCCTATCAGGCCGAAGTTGAGCGCCTCCTGCAAGGTCCGCCAACCGTCAGGTCTGCCAGTATCGCTTGGACCAAGGCTGATCACTGATGATCTGCCGATGTCCGCGCACTTGCACCGGTGAATTCAAAATGAACATCCAGCCCATCTGACGTTCATGGCGCGGAGCCCACCCTTCATACATCGCCGGGGTTATCAGACCCCATCCTGCAAAGGAGTACGATCATGAAGAAAGTTCTTTCCGCCTCTCTCCTCGCTCTGGCGTTGGCCACCGCTGGTCACGCCAATGCTCAGACGTCCCCGATGCCTTCACCCGCTGCTGCTCCGGGCGCCGCACCTTCTGCACCCGCTGCGCCAGTACAAATGGATCCGGCATCCGAAGCCAAGTTCAAGGCAGCCGATCCGAAGGCCACGGGCTTCATCGAGGGCGCGGCGCTTAAGCCGTATGAGCCTGCCATGAAGGAAATCGACGCCGACAAGGACGGCAAGATCTCGCGCGCCGAGTTCGCCAGCGCCGTCAAAGCCGGGAT
>JANNEU010000108.1:0-2912 GCA_031379035.1 Hyphomicrobiaceae bacterium
ACTGAAGCGGTTGAAAGCGCCGACGAGCGAGCAGGTGCAAGCCCTGACCAGCGAGCAGGTGAAAGCCCTGACAAGCGAAGCGGGTGCAAGCCCCGCGGCGGCGCCATCGCGCTCTACGTATTTTTTGCCCGCGCCGACACGCGTAACCGCGAGCCGGCCGAACGCGGCGTTGCCGTCGTGCGCAGAGGCGCGCCGGCTGCCGCGGGCGTTAACCGTGTAGGTTAAGCATAATGGGCAGGAAAACCCCGAAGGCGATCAGAGGCCGTGCGCCGCAACGGGTAGGATGCGGCCACAGCGGTGGTGAGACCACCTGTGACATAGCGGATGCCCCCAAGGGGATTTCGACGTGGTCACGGACGCCAACCGCGTCTCTTCCACCTTCCACCCTCCGCCCTACGCGCCACGGACTGCGGACTACGGACTTTTTCTATCCGCCGACTGCTGTCAGAACGCACCCTTACTGCGGCGGCTGTTTGGGCGCGCTCGGCAAGCGTTCAACGGCACCGGGTTTGCTTTCGTCGTTGCCGGGCAGCGGGGCCGGCATCGACGGCGCACCGGGGCCGGTGGCGGCAGGTGCCAATCCACCCGGCGCAATCGAGCGCGTCAACGGCACGGGTTCGGTCTTGCTGCCGGCTTTCTTGGCTTTGGGATCCTTTGCGGGGGGATCCGTCGCTGGCACGTCTTTCGGCACGACCTTGGGTTTGGCTGGTTGCGGCTGAACGCTTTCGAGCGCCGGCCCCGGGCGTGAACCACCCACGGCCGGCGGCGGCGTGATCGGCGCGGGCATCGCCTTCGGCGGTACTGGCGCGGCGTCCGACGGACGCGCCTCAACACCACCCGGGATCGACTCTTTTGCGATGCCCTGCGCCCAAGCGACTGGTGCCGCCACGCTGCCAGCCAACACCAAAGCGATGGCCAGGCCCATCAGCGCGCCAGAATGGGTCATGATGCGGATCTCGTGGCGGGTCTGGGGACAAATCTGGAAACAAATCTGGGAGCGGGTCATGGACTGGATCTCCTCAAAGAAACTTTCGGACGGAATACGGCACCCAGAAATCGCCCGGCCGTAATGCCGGCCACCCACGCTGTCACAGCCAACGTGAACGGCAACAGAATTCGCAACTCTGTGAAACAAACGACATCAACAGCGAGCAGCACCACGACCGCAAAGCCATGCCCGAGAAAGGTCACCGCATTGGTCTGCCACATGGACAGCCCCAGCAGAATGGCGGCGAGTGCAAGGCCAGCAACCAGCAGCCGCGCCGTGAGCGGCGAGATCTCGGCAAGGCGCGGGCCCGCGTCCAGCAGACCTGCAACGATGGTCGCGTGGATGAAGACACCGGCCATTGTCTGCCCCGTGCGCACCGAAAGCGGCACCCGGTGCTGGTCGCGATGCGGGAACGCACCGCCGATGATGACAACGCGATCCTTGAGCAGTGCGCCCTCACTGGCCCCCATCGGACCCAGCAGCTTTTCTGCCGCCACCGAGGGAAACGCTGGCTTGCCATCGGCTGTGGCCAACAGCCAAGGGATCGGCTTGCCGGCGTCATCGGCACTGCGGGCACCCGCCGCCTCCGCCAGCAAGCGCGCAAAACTCTTGCGATAATCGCCAGCCGGACCAGGGCTCGCGGTAAAGCGCACCACATCATCGATTTCGTGCCGCGTGTTGACATAGCCGACCGGCAGATCGGCGCGGGACAGATACGCTGTCTGGAATTCACGCTGGAACTGCAGCAGCTCACCGCGCGCATCAAGCGCGCCGAGCACGACTTTTGCGCGCGCATTCCGCAGCGCCTGGATCAGCTGTTCGTCTTTGAGCGGCTCAGTCGCCTTCAGAAACAAAATATCGAGACCAATGACGGCCGCACCGGATCTATCGGCCGCCTGGATGATAGAAGCCAGCAGGCCGCGATCAATCGGCGAACTGGCGTAGTTGCGTAGCGTTTCGTCGTTGATTGTGATCACGGCGACGCGCGGGTGCGGGCCCACCAGACGTGTCGAAAAATAGGCAGTGCGCCAGTCGGCCGTCCAATGATCAAGGCGCGTGACGAACGGCCAATAACTCGGAGCCAGCAACAACACCGCAACCACAGCCATCGCTGCCAGCCCGGCCAGCGCGCGAACCGCGCGCGCAAAGGGTGTTGCGGGCGCACGCAGCGGCCGCGCAGCAACCGCATGCAGCAAGGGATTGGTGGGCGCGTCGGACTCGGCCATCAAAATGCCGTCAAAAGTAAACGGGCAACAGTAAACGGGCGAAACGGTATCAAGCAGGTTCTAAAAGAGCCGGGCGCTGGCCGGCTCCCTACACCACCCCATTGAGGCGCGGATCACTTTAAAAATCAACTGGTGGGTAAATCACAGTGTGGCCGCGCCGCTACTTCACGGCCTGCTCGACGATCCGCAGCAGCAGCGCATTGATCTCTGCGGCCGCCACTCGGGCAACAGCACTCTGGCCGACGGGCACCGCCACAGGCCGGTAACCAACCACGACCTCGCCCGGCTTGGCTTTAGCTTCGTAGGCAAAAACCGTGAACGGACAAAACGCGATATTGGCCGGATCAGCCTCCATCAGCGCGCGCGAGTAGTGGGCCGAACAGATCGCGATGAACTCGGCGCGAGCATAGACGGTTTCGGTTGCCCCCAGGTCAGCAGCGGTTTTGCCGAGCATGGCGGCAATGTTGCCTTGCGACTGGATGGTGACGCCGGTGGCGAGCACGGCACTGCCGAGATCCATTCGCACATCATCGAAATCAGCTTGTTTGCTGCGGGTGACGATCTCTTGCGCGCACGCTGGTTCAGCACCGAACAGCAGACACAGCGCGAGACCTCGCAAGGCCCCTAGAAGCATAGTGCACCAATCGCCGAGCCAAGATCAAAGATAATGGCCGTGCCACGCACCGAGATCAGATACA
>JANNEU010000111.1:0-3638 GCA_031379035.1 Hyphomicrobiaceae bacterium
CCGCCAACATCGCCGAGGGCCAAGCCCGCAGTTCGCGCCGCGACTACGCACGCATGCTGTGGATTGCACGCGGCTCATTGGCCGAAGCGGAGACCCACATTTTGCTCGCATCGCGCGTCGGCGATGTAACGATGGATACATGCAAACCCGCACTGGACCTCATCGATGAAATTTCCCGCATGCTGAACGCCCTGGTGGGCCGGCTCAATGAAACGGAGGAGACGAGATGACCTCCCTCACCCCACACCCCTCACCCCTTACCCCGCTTCTTAAAATCGAACGCATCTCGATGCGTTTCGGTGGCCTCGTCGCTGTCAACGATCTGAGATTCGTCGCCCGCGAAGGCGAGATCACTGCGCTGATCGGACCGAACGGCGCTGGCAAGACGACCGTCTTCAACTGCATTACCGGCTTCTATAAACCGACGTCTGGCCGCATGGCGCTGCTTGGCGGTGGTGCAACGCCCGAAGACGTCAACGCCGCCACCGCGACTGGGCACCGCTATCAACGCAATGCCGACGGCAGTTCCGTGTTTCTCCTTGAGCGTATGCCCGACTTCCAGATCGCCGCCGAAGCCAAGGTCGCCCGCACCTTCCAGAACATCCGCCTGTTCTCCGGCATGACGACGCTCGAAAACCTTGTCGTCGCCCAGCACAACACGCTGATGGATGCATCGGGTTGGACGTTAAAAGGTTTGGTGGGTGCCAAGAGCTATCGTGCCGCCGAGAACGCGGCCATCGACAAAGCTAAATACTGGCTCGACAAGATCGGTCTCACCGACCGCGCTGACGATCCGGCCGGCGATCTCCCTTACGGTGCCCAGCGCCGTCTCGAAATCGCACGCGCCATGTGCACAGGTCCGCGCCTGTTGTGTCTCGACGAGCCGGCTGCCGGACTCAACCCGCGCGAAAGCGCTGATCTCAACACGTTGCTCCGCCTCATCCCGCGCGAACACGCAACGTCGATCCTGCTGATCGAGCACGATATGACTGTGGTTATGGAGATCTCCGACCACGTCGTCGTGCTTGAATACGGTGTCAAAATCTCCGACGGCACACCTGACGAAATCCGCAATGATCCAAAGGTCATCGCCGCGTATCTGGGTGTCGAGGACGAGGAAGTCGAAGCCGCAGAAGCCGCCGTTGAAGCCGTCATTGCCGCTAGCGTCGTGGGAGGCCGCCAATGACCACCACCATGCTGGACATCCAGGGCGTCAAAAGCTTCTACGGCAACATCATGGCGCTCAAAGGCGTCGATGTGACCGTCAACGAAGGCGAGATTGTCACCCTGATCGGGGCCAACGGTGCCGGCAAGTCCACCCTGATGATGACAGTATTTGGCACGCCGCGCGCCCGCGAAGGGCGCATCCTCTACCAGGGTCAAGACATTACACAGCTGCCGAGCCACCAGATCGCTCATCTCCGGATTGCGCAGTCACCGGAGGGCCGCCGCATCTTCCCACGCATGACCGTGCGCGAGAACTTGCAGATGGGCTCGGAAATCGACAACGGAAAATACTTCGAGCAAGACTTGGAACGCGTCACGGCGCTGTTTCCCCGTCTCAAGGAACGCATTGAGCAGCGGGGTGGTACCCTCTCGGGCGGGGAGCAACAGATGCTCGCCATCGCCCGCGCGCTCATGAGCCGGCCGAAGCTGCTGATGCTCGATGAACCAAGCCTCGGACTCGCGCCGCTGATCGTGAAGCAGATCTTCGAAGTTATCCGCGACCTCAATCAGCGCGACGGCATGACTGTGTTTCTCGTCGAACAGAATGCGTTCCACGCACTCCGTCTCGCCCATCGCGGCTACGTGATGGTCAACGGCCTCATCACCATGAGCGGCACTGGCAAGGAATTGCTCGCGCGGCCCGAAATCCGAGCGGCCTACTTGGAGGGCGGGAAGCATTGAAGAAGGAGGGATCAGGGGCTGGGAATCAGGGATCAGCGCGTGTCGATCAAGTCGCATCGAGATCTGATCGTTTGGCAGAAGGCGATGGCGCTTACTGCCGAGTGCTATAAGCTGACAAAACGCTTTCCCGCAGACGAGCGCTTTCGCGTGACTGATCAGTTGCTGAGAGCCGCCGCGTCTGTTCCTGCAACATCGCTGAAGGTCATGCGCGTGGCACGCGCCGAGAATGCATGTACTTTTTACGCGTCGCTCGCGGCTCGTTGGCCGAGACTGAAACGTTGATCCAACTCGCAACAGATGTCGGCCTCGTTCCAGATACCGCATCAAAAGCCGCCGTCGGCGTAGCCGCTGAGACGGGCCGTCTTTTAAATGGTTTGCTCACAAAACTTCGATTGCCAGCCCCTGATTCCTAGCCCCTAATCCCTTGCACCTTCCCCCTTAAACCTTAAACCTAGTCCCCTCCCCATGACCCTCTTCCAAACCCTCTACGACGCCGGCCCCAAGGGCCACTGGGTGTTCCTGCTCGTTACATTGATCATGGGTGGCAGCACCGCGTATGTCGCCGGCAAGGCGATTGCCGAGACATGGCGACCGCTGTGGCATGCGCTCGCATATGCTCTGTTGATCGGACTGGCGGTTCGCTTCATCCACTTCGCATTGTTCGAGGAAGTACTGCTCTCGCTGCGCAACTACATCGTCGATTGCGCAATCCTCGTTGCAGCAGCGGTCGCCGGATATCTGCTCACCCGCCGCCGGCAAATGGTCAGCCAGTACTCTAATCTGAAACCGCCGCCACCGGCATCGTAATGCTGCGCCGCAGCACAGCCTAAAGGTACGAAAATTTAATCGTTTCCGCAGCACTTGTTGAAAAGGTCATTGGGCCGCGCGCGCCGCGCGCAAAAGCCAACAATTCAACGTGACTTCGCCATGATTTCGCGGAATCATAGGAGAAGGCGGTAAGGACTGCCGGTCCCGGGGGCAGATCGAACTGGTCCGGGTCAACCAATTGGGAGTGGATGTATATGAAGAAGTATCTGTCGTCAGGCGTCGCCGTAGCGGCGCTTCTTGCGTTTTCAGGAGCAGCAAACGCTCAGATCAAAATCGGCCTCACCGGCCCGCTCACAGGTCCGAATGCGGCGTTCGGCCTTCAGCTCAAGAACGGCGCCGAACAGGCGGCTGCTGCCATCAATGCCAAAGGCGGCATGAACGGCCAGAAGATCGAACTCGTCATCGCTGACGACGTCTCGGATCCCAAGCAGGGTGTCTCGATCGCCAACAAGTTCGCTGGCGAAGGCATCAAGTTCGTGGTCGGTCCGTTCAACTCCGGCGTGACCATGCCATCATCTGAAGTTTATGCCGAGAACGGTATCCTGCAGATCACGCCATCAGCGACCAATCCGAAGATCACTGAGCGCGGCCTGTGGAACACGTTCCGCACCTGCGGCCGTGACGACCAGCAGGGTGAAGTCGCGGGCAACTATCTCGCCACCACAATGAAGGGCAAGAAAGTCGCTGTCGTCCACGACAAGACCACCTACGGCAAGGGCCTCGCCGACGAAGCGCAGAAGGCGATGAACGCCAAGGGCGTGAAGGAAGTGCTCTATGAAGGCGTGAACACAGGCGAGAAAGACTTCAACGCACTCGTCGCCAAAATCAAATCGGCCGGTGCCGAAGTGATCTATTGGGGCGGTCTGCACACTGAAGGCGCACTCATCGCCAAGCAGCTCAAG
>JANNEU010000169.1:0-5310 GCA_031379035.1 Hyphomicrobiaceae bacterium
GGCGTACCCGTGCACATAGCTCGCATTCATGCGCGGCGTGCCGGTGCAGTAATAGCTGTCGTAGAATACGGACGTCATCTGCTCAGACTCATCGGTCGTCACCGTCACCGGCAGCCGATTGACGGCCGAGATGGCGGGGACCAAGTTCGAGGTGTAGGGACCGCTGCTGCTATAATCGTAACAAGTGCCCTCGCTGGAACGATACGAATAATAGTTGGTCGAGGTCGCTGCGATCAGGCGGGGCACGACCAGCGATGCGCGGCACGGGGTCCCGCCGGTGCAAGCGTAACCATAGTACTTGTACGAATTATCGCTCGGTGCCGGATACATAGACGGCGTGCCAGTGCAGTTGCCGCTGGAAAAATAAACGTATGTCTTCTGCACACTCGTTACATAGAGCTCCGGCGTCGTCGTCAGTGTCAACGGCAGTGGCAGATACCAGATGGCATTGTTGTTGCCGCTCAGGATGGGCCCTACCTTGGTGTTGTCCTTGTCGTAAAGGGCCAGCGCTCCCCCTCCGCCACCACCACCCGAAGCAGCCACCGCCGCATCAACATAGGCCTTGGTGGTCAAGTGGGAACTTGCCGTCGGCGCTGAAGCCGATACGGGGCCACTGAATGTGCTGGCGCCGGCTTGATCGATCACCAGACGCGCAACGCCCTCTGTGGTGACGGTTACCGTTCCATTGCTGCCCGTATCGGCAACGGCAACGCCGGAATTACCTTGCTGTAGCACGTTGCTCGCCGCCAAATTGTTGGCCGCGGTCACGCGGCCGGCGCTATCGACGGTGCCCCAATTATAGGTTCCAGCCGACGTCGGACTGATCAGCGGCAGTCGGCCGGCGGCCAGTGTGCCCGTAGTCAGGTTAGAAGCGTTGTCACCGCCGAGTGCTGTCAACGCGGCAGCTGCCGATGATTGGCCGCTGCCGCCGGCACTGATGGCAACACAACAACCGGTCACGCCTGCGGCATCGACCGAAGCGGCCGTGCCGCTTACATTGCCCGTGAACGTGACGCCCGTGATGGTGCCGCCGGTGATGGCGACGGCGTCGGCATTTTGGATCGCCATAGTGCCAAGACCAAGCGTCGTCCGGGCGGCCGCAGCTGAGGCCGCCGTGAACAACGCATCACCAATCGAGGATGAGCCCAGTGCGGTCCGTGCGAGTGTTACCGATGCGGCAGTAAATAATGCGTCGCCCGTTGCGGTCGCGCCAAGATTTGTCCGTGCGACGGCCGCCGTCGTCGCCCCGGTGCCGCCGTTGGCAAGCGCCAGAGTTCCAGCCAGTGACAGTGCAACGTCGCTCGTTCCATCGAACGGGATGTCACTTGCCGTAAGCCCACTCGTGCCCGCCACGGAGATATTGCGCGGCACCGACAACCGGGTCGATGTGGCGGCATTACCGCTGACGTTGATACCCCAAAGACCCATTGCCCCCGCGCCAGAAAAATCGGGAACGCTCAACGCCGATCGTGCACCTGATGCTGAAGTAGCACCCGTCCCTCCCGAGGATAGCGCAAGCGGCGTCGACAAGGTGAGGCTGCCAGCCTGCATGGAGCCGTCATCATTGACTTTGACGGCATCGATGGCCATGCCGAATTTGACTTGGTTGGCGCTGTTGACCTGCCAGACATTGGCCCGGTTGATGGTTTCCGCGACGGTCAGTTTGTTGACGCGATCGTCGCCCTGCGCAGCCGTATCGCCGCACTTGGTCGCGAGGGTGCCGTCCGGCCCACTGGTGATGACCATGATCGAGGGCGCGGCAGGCGTCGCCGTTGGGTTCTCCCAGCGGCAGTAGATGTAATACTTGCCCCATGGGTCGAGCTGGCGCACGCCGCTGGCGATACTGATGGCACCGAACGATGTCGGTGATCCCGTTGCATTGGCCGTGCTCGCGCCCGTCGGCAGACGCGCCGTGTCGGTGACCGCCGCCAGATCGAACGAGGCGGGAGGCTGCACAATGGTGCTGGTGGCTGAATCGAGCACCGCGCTTGCCGATAGCGTCTGAGCCGCCGAGCTGAGTTGCTGGCGGACGGCATTGATCGTCGTCATTTCTGCGTTGGAGCGCAGGATCTGCGAATAGCCCGAAAACATGACCGCCGCGCCGATACCGCCGAGCGCCAGCATGTACAGCAGCGGCGCCAGCAGGAAGCCAGCGTGATCAGGCGGTTTCGTTCTGGCAAAGAGAAGCATGCGCATACAACGATCGAGTATGCCGCGAGTGCGTTAACATTTGGTTAGGATACGATGGACCCAGCATATTGCCAGCGCGGCGGCCCAATCCCATGCGGAAGCGCTAAAATTGACCGTTCCGTTGTTCGCGCAAAGGCCTCGATGGTGCTGCCCTTCGCCGTGGCATCCACCACGCTCTGACCTCGTCGACAGCATTCGCAGGGCTGCACGCCAGCGCATCGCAACTGCACCACCATGGCACTGCGGGTCCAAGCGCTGACGCGCAAACGTCGAAGATCCGTCGTTGAACGGCAACATCACCACGTTGTGGGGTGGCATAATTTCTGTTTTGACGTCGTCCGATAAGTTGCTGCCCTTTCATGATGTGCGTTTCATGGAGGAACAGCCGTGGGCGGCTCCCTCCCGACGGTCGGGTCACGCTCTATCGCGCGCCGAAGGGGCGCGCGACCGAGCCCCACGCACTCGACAATTGAAGCAGAGCGTGGGTCTCGGCCCATGCGGGTGAACGATCGTTGCCGCATAAGCCGCTGCTCCCGCTTCCAGGATAGATGCCGATCACGTCCGCGCAACCCGCGCTTCCAAAGAACTTGCTATCATTCAGATTTCTTTCTCGTCGGTAGCGCCACCGCCAAGTTGCGCCTCGTCACCAACAGACGAGGCTCTCCCATGATCACCTTCAACCCACGCACTGCCACAGCACCCATCCCGCCAGCACTCGTTGCCGCCGCACTCGATTGTCTCGCGTTCATGCCGGACGGTCATCGGCTCGAACCATCCCTGCTGATAGCCGTCACGCGGACCATCACATCCAACACCAACGACGCCGACGCACTGCTGGTTCGCATTCGTGCCGCCGCGATCATTCTTGGCGATCCGCGTTGGCAGAATTGGTCAGCGTATTTCCGAGCCAGTACGCCGCAGATGCACCGCGCCTTTGATGTCGTGATGCTCGATTGCGTTGCGACGCTGCCGCTCGATGCGTCCTTGAAGTTCTGCCCGGACGAGTTTTTCGACGCGCTGCTCAGTGGCACGCCGCTGATGATCTGCAACTGATGCATGCCAATCAAAAAGGCTGCTCAGACCTCACCAAGAAAATGCCCCGGGGCTTGTCTCAGAGCCGTCCACACGAGCCCCCGGTCGGGTGAAGGCTCGCGATGGCCGGCTCCGAGAAAATGCCCCGATACCCGAAGCCTTACCCCACCCCAAAGGAACGCGAAATGAAACAGACATCGGCTAAATCATTGAAAATCCATGGCACAAGTCGCTTTCTCTATTTTAACGAAAAACTTCTTCCATTTTCGAAACGACTAATTAGGGTGCGCCCGATTGATGACTTCATTTCTGAGGAGAAATAATATGACCGACCAAAAACAAACGCCCGCCGATGGCGAAATCCGCAACGGCTTCTTCGTCAACAACGGCACTTTCAGCGGCAATTTCACAACGCCGGATGGCGATCAGTACGACATCCGCAAACTCGAACCCCGCGAAGTGACCGACCCACGCAGCGGCGAAGTCTCGACCATCTGGGGTGGCTACGCCACGGCACGTGACCGCGATGTCGCCGCCAAAGATGCAATGATGCAAAGCGAGTTCAAGAAAACCGGCGCACGTCCAACCGATCTGTTCGCGCCGGAAGCACGCGATATCCCGCTGTACGTCACGCTCCGCAACCGTCCCGGAAAGGGCTTCACCGACATCGGCTCGTTCTGGAATTCGAAGGGCCGCCATACCATCCTGGCACGCGACCTCGCCGGCAAAAGCGGTCTCCGTTTCGGCGGCAATGTTCTGGCATGGAAATCAACAGCGGCGTTGGACGCCGAACGCGCCGCCAGGGCCGACGTGGCAGCTCCCGCAACAGCAGCACCGCAGCCTGATGCTGACGCCGCTCGTGCCGGTGCCGACAAGCGCGCACGTAAGGCACGCGACAAAACCGCGACACTCGAAAGCTGATCATAGTTGCTTTGGGAAAGGGACGCCCGGCGATCAACGTCGGGCGTCTCCTTTTGCGGCAAGGGGCCCCGTTTGGGGCGAACCCCTCACCGCAAAAGGAGAGCCCCCATGAAGAAACCAATACGCACCGCCACTAACGACGACGCGTCGACACGTCAGCGTGTCGTGCCGAAGGCGCGCGATCCAAGAACCGACGTCCACGATGCCATCACGGCCAAGATCGTCGCCGCCATCGAAGCTGGTGCCGGTGACTTCCAAATGCCCTGGCATCGGCCCGGTGTCGCCTTCACGATCCCAAAAAACGCGCTGACTGAGAAGACCTATCGCGGCAGCAACATCCTCTCGCTCTGGATCGACGCCGACGCCAAGAAATTCGAGCATCAGACCTGGGCGACTTTCAAGCAGTGGCAGGACCTCGGTGCTCAAGTCCGCAAGGGCGAGAAGGGTTCGCTGATCGTCAAGTACGGCGAGTGGGTGCCACAGACTGCATCAAAGAATGCGTCCGCAGAGTCAAAACCCGACGTGAGCGGCAGCGACGAGGACCAGGCCAAACGCCTGTTCGCCAAAGCGGCGTGGGTCTTCAATATTCAGCAAGTCGATGGCTATTCGATTGCGCCAACGGTTCAGCGGCCGGATCTGACGACACGTCTCGCGCACGTCGATCAATTCATTGCCAACATAGGGGCTGAATTCCGGGAAGGCGGCCAGCGCGCCTTCTACCGCCATCGTGACAGTCGCGGCGAAGGCGATTTTATCCAGATACCCGAACGCAATCTTTTCATCGGTACGGCCACGTCGACGCCGACGGAAAGCTACGAAAGTACGAGACTTCATGAGTCAGCCCACTGGGCTGGCGCGGCGCACCGTTTGAATAGAGAATTCGGTCAGCGCTTCGGAGATAAGGCCTATTCATTCGAAGAATTAGTTGCTGAATTATCAGCAGCATTTCTGTGCGCCGAACTTGAAATAACCAATACACCACGCTCAGATCATGCGCAATATATTGCAAACTGGTTGGCGGTATTGAAAGGTGACACCAAGGCGATCTTCTCCGCCGCATCGCTCGCCACGCGCACTGTCGACTACCTGCACGACCTGCAACCGAAGCCGGATCCTGCACCAGATCCCGGTGATGGCACCGGCCCACGTGAACCAGAGCGTCCGCCA
>JANNEU010000184.1:0-2186 GCA_031379035.1 Hyphomicrobiaceae bacterium
TGCCGCGCGCCCTGTTCGTCGAGCGCTTCGGCGACATCTTCGAGCACACGCCACACATTGCCGAGCGGGCGCATCGCGCGGGACTGACAGCGGCCAACGATACTGCCGAGGGGCTGCACGCTGCCCTTGTCAAAGTCATGCACGCCATGAGCCGCGACGAGAAACTCGCGCTGATCAAGGCGCATCCCGATCTCGCGGGACGCTTGGCCTTAGCCAAGCAGATGACCGGCGACTCCATCCGCGAGCAAGGTTCAGCCGGGCTGGATCGCCTGACTGCCGATGAACTCGCGCGCTTCACAGCCTTCAACACCGCCTATCTCGCGCGCTTCGGCTTCCCCTTCATCTTCGCCGTCAAAGGCCGCAGCAAAGACGAGATCATCACCGCCTTCGAAACGCGCCTGAAGCACGATGCGGCCGCCGAGTTCGACGAAGCGTTGCGCCAAATCGAACGCATCGCGCTGCTGCGGCTGAAAGACAGACTGGCCAGTTGACGCGGAACGCGCGTGAGCGGGCCTTTGACAGCCTATTTGAAACCTTCGCTGAGAGCCGTGTCTGGGCCCGCCTGTCGATCGGTGCCTTGAACATAACGCGACTGTTTTCGGCATTTTTTCTGTTCGAGCTATGGCGAACGGTTTCCGGCATGATTTACAGCGGCGATCTGGGACGGCCGGAGCAGCCCCAGATCCTCCGCTGGGTCGTGGCCGCGTTTGGTGCTAATCACAAAAGGAGGCAGACGCGGGCCACACCCCTGTCAACAAGGGCAGTTTTCAAATCTGAGACATGACCGAGAGGCAACACCATGAAGGCACCGAAACAGGGCGTGGCCTATGTTCTCAGCGTCGCATATCGGGGCGCTTCGGCGCTTGGATGCTCAATAATGGCTGGCCTATTCCTCTATGTCGCGACCAAGGCACCGAACGGATGGAACTTAATAGGCGCTGTCACCCTGTCGCTGCCGTTCGCATTGAGCGCTCTATGGTTCATCCGGCACATGCTTGATCGCACACCTGACTAACGGCGGAGTAATTTCCGGCCAGCGTGGCGGAGTAGAAGAAGGCCCCTGACGGTGCCGCGGGTCGAACGCATCGCGCTGCTGCGGCTGAAAGACAGACTGGCCAGTTGACGCGGAATGCGCGTGAGGCCGCCTTCGAAAGCATATTTTGAACGTGGCGACGCCGGGTGGCGAATCTGCGCTACTCTGCGTCTCGCACTTTCTGACGGGCCACACTTCACATGATTGATCGGCTTCAACGCGCCATCTCGCCCGACGCGCGGCGGCGGATCGCAATCACCATCGCAGCGCTGCTGGTGATTGACGTGATGGGGCGTGTCCCATTGCCGGGCATCGATTTTTCGCGCCTGCTGGGGTCGCACTCACACGGCGGCGTGTTTGGTCCTTTGGCCGAGAGCAGCATGTGGGCCCGCTTGTCGATCGGTGCCTTGAACATAACGCCCTTGTTTTCGGCATTTTTACTGTTCGAGTTATGGCGAACTGTTTCCGGCAAGTTCTACGGCGGCGATCTGGGCGGGCCGGAGCGGCCCCAGATCCTCCGCTGGATCGTGGCCGCAGCGCTCGTGATGGCGGCCTTCCAAGCCTGGGGCATCGCGACAGCGCTGGAGCATATCAGGCCGACCCCGCGCGGCCGGTTGATTGCAGAGCCCGGGCTTGCGTTCCGATTGTCGATTGTCGCCAGTCTTGTTGGTGCGACCGCCGTCATTGCCTGGCTCATGACTGTGATCACACGCCATGGTGTCGGCAGCGGGCTGTGGATCTTGTTTGCGTCCAGCATTGTGCATCAATTTGGCCCCAGCGCGGTACAGTTTTACGAGCTCCATCGGGCCGGTGCGATCGCGCCAACATCCAGCCTGCTGTTTTTGGGTTTTTGCGCAGCGGCGGTGGCACTGCTGGTCGCATTGGACAAAGCCACAGACGACCGCGGGCGGGTCTTCGCCCTTGATCCCTGGGCGCCTATCATGGGACTTTATCTTTACTTCACTTGGATGTTTGGCATGCGATTTCTCTGGCCGGATGACGATGGGGCGGGCTTCACACAGGCCTTCACACCATTTGCGCCGGGTGGTTGGGGCTTTGCCATTGGCTTCCCGCTCTTTGTGGCGGGCGTAGCGGCGCTGCGCGTCGTTCGGTTCAACGCGGGTGCCGCACAGCCGCAGCCGCTCAGCCGTGC
>JANNEU010000185.1:0-5352 GCA_031379035.1 Hyphomicrobiaceae bacterium
CTGAAAACCTGATGGAAGGCGGCGACTTCTACAGGGGCAACGACGCCATCCGCCTTGGCCATTTTGGCACCGAGTGCAATGACAGCCATTGTGAACGTGATTGAATTGCGCCCGTCAGCCGCCGCCGTATCGGCGTCTGAAGGGGGGGGACCGGTAAGACTGGTGATGCGCTGCCAAAGTGTCATGGGTTGACGTCTTAGCGTGTTTCCGCCGCCTGATGAAGAGCAGAGCAGCGGAGACAGTCCGTCACAGGGCGACGCGCACAGGTGCGTGTTTTTGGGGCCCGCGTTGTTGGGGCCCATGTTTCAGAGACCCGCGTTTCAGACACACACGTCAGCGGCCATGTTTCGCACGCAGCTCAGAGATCTCGGCGTCCGTCAGGCCGATGTCATGCAGCACGGGGTCTGACTGACGCGCAAGGTAGTGCTGCACCTCCCGCTCGGCCTGGATTTGACGCGACCGCGACAGGGCGGCGGCAAAACGACTGAATATGCCAGGCTTGGCACGCGTGACAGCTGAGTCTTGGGCCTTGGCGATGGACGTTGAAGCGCTGCTGGATGTCGACTTGCTCATCGGGCTCTCCACTCTTGGTTGGTAGGACGCTGCCTACGCGGCTGATTGTTCAGCCAGGTGGGGTCAAACACCGGATGCGGCACTCGCCCCGAGTGATAGAGCGAAGGTAGGTACGCACGAGGTGCGCCGCAACGCACTATGTTGCGTTGCAGCAATGCAAGCCGGGAGGGGCAACCGGTCGAAGCGGTCACAAGTTCGCAACAAACGCGATAAATCCGCGACGCTAAGCTGCTTTGGCGACGCTCATTTGGCCACGCTCAGGCCCACCACAGTGTGTTTGGCGATCAGCCGCGCGACCAGGCCACTGGTTTTCGCCTCATCAGCAAACGCACGCAGAAATGCGGCCCCGGCGGTGTTGGCCCGCGCTGTGCCGATGGCCTGTTGCACGGTCATGAAATGACCATCCAGAATGCGGCCGCCGGGGACCCGCGCGATATCACTCATCAATTTCGGTTTAAGGCCCGCCAGCGCCTCCAGTTTGCCATCGAGAAACGCATCCAGCGCATTGTCCAGCGATGTGGTCTCGATGCGTGTCGCATGCTTGATGTTGCGCTCCAGCCAGAGGCCGTAGGCCGTGCGCGCTGTCACCGCCATGCGCACGCCGGCTGCGTCAACGTCTGCGATGGTCCGCAGGTCGGACCCAGCCGGGACCATGTAAGTTGCCTCGATTTCGCAATAGGCTGGCGAAAACGCAATTTTCTCGGCGCGCTGGGGCTCGGCCCCGATCAGTCCGATGTCCCAGGCACCGGTGGCAGCCACGTCAGCCAGTTCTCCAGGCGTCTTGTAAGGCACGTAGCGCACGGGCACGCCCAACCGGCTGGCGATTTCAGCTCCCATGTCCGGCGCCACACCGACCGGGTCACCGCTGGCTGACTTGCCAGTGACGAGGAGAAAATTGGACAGGTTGATCCCAACCCGGAGGGTGCCGGTCGGGGCCAGTTCGCGTAAGATGTCGGGGGACATGGAGTGCGCCGCCAGTTGGAGTTGCTTCACGTCGGGATCGTAGGCGGCAGGGCGCGATTGGGCAATGCGCGACGGCATGCGCGACGGCATGCGCGACGGCTTGCGCGACGGCATGCGCGCTGACAGGCTTGGCGGGCCCGCGTGCCGTGATAGGGTCCGCAGAAAGATTGCCAAGGGCGATTGAAGCGGACAACGGACCATCCAGCATGAAAATCTTGTGTCTCGGTGCCGGCGCGCTGGGCGGCTATTTCGGTGGCTGGCTGGCGCAGAACGGCGCTGATGTGACGTTTCTCGTGCGGCCAGCCCGCAAGGTCGCCCTTGATCGTGCCGGCCTCATCATTGAGAGCCCGATCGGATCGTTGACGCGTCCAGTGACAGCCATCACCCAGGATCAAGTCAATGCGCCCTATGACCTCGTGCTGCTCTCCGCCAAGGCCTACGATCTCGACGCGGCCATCGACGCCATCCGCCCCGCCATGGGCCCCCAGTCCGCCGTTCTGCCCATTCTGAACGGCATGCAGCACATGGATCGCCTGCTCGCGGAGTTTGGCCGCCCTCGCGTCCTCGGCGGCCTCGCCAAGATCCAGGCAACCCTCGGCCCAGGCGGCACTGTGCTCCACATGAATGATTGGAACGAGATTGTCTTTGGCGAACTCGATGGCCAAATGTCTGATCGCGTCAAAGCCCTCGCCGCGCACTTTCCCAAGCCGCAGGTCAAAGCGCAGGCCGTGCCCGACATCCAGTTCCAGATGTGGCGCAAGCTGGTCCATCTCGGCACCGTCGCAACCCTGACGACCCTCACCCGCCAATCCCTGGGGGCTCTCCAGCACGCCGCCGATGGCCCCTGGTTGATCGACAGCACCATGCAAGCCGTGGCTGATATTGCCGCAGCCGAAGGTTACCCGTTGCCAGCCGCCGATCTCGACACCACGCGGGCCATGTTCCACAAGGCCGGTCCCACCTACAAGGCCTCCATGCTGCGCGACATGGAGAAGGGCGGGACCACTGAAGGAGCCCACATTCTCGGCTATCTGGCCGCCCGTGCCGCAGCCCACGGCCACACCAATCCGATTTTCCGGATCGCTGCTGCCAATGTGGCGGCCTATGAAGGCACGCGCGCTGTGGGCGCCTGAGGCCGCGTCTATTCTGGCCACGGTGTTGCCGTCTTGTCGCGCGACCGTCACAGTGAAGGTTCACGCGGCGTGGACACCAGAGGGGGCCATGCGCCCTTGGGAGGAGGCACGATGTCAGACAAGAATGGCGACGGTTCGGATGCAGGCGCGCGTGCGCCACATCGCTTTCTCGGCTCGCTGAAGGACGCCCTGATGGCTGCCGCACGCAGCGATTCCGGCCCCGCACCAGATATTCGGCCCGATGCACATCGGCCAGCGGCGCAATTGCCGCCCATGGCACCGCCCGCTGCTGCGCCCGTCCGCATGGATGGTGCCCAGCCACCCGTCGTCAACAAGGCCCTCGCGATCGACGCTGAAACGGTCGTCGTGCCGCCCAAGCTTCCGCTGCGCGCAGCCGATCCCCAAGCTGACGCGCAAGTTCCCAACAGCGTCACCCGGGTCATCCGGGGCAGCGATCCGCGCAAGCCTGCACCACCTGCCGGCGCGCGCACGCAGCTCGTGCGCGGCCGTGTCGAAGTGGCGCGTGGCGAGTTCCATCAGGACCCTGTCGTCGGCTGGCTGGTCGTGGTCGGCGGTGCCGGGCTCGGTGCCTTCCGGCCGATCTTTGAAGGCAACAACACCCTTGGTCGCGCCCGCACGCAGCGCATCGCCATCGACTTCGGCGACGAGACGATCTCCGGCGAAGAGCAAGCCTACATTCGCTACGACTCGACTGATCGCAGCTTCTTGTTCGTCCCCAACCTTTCGAAGACCAACGTGGTGTCGATCAACAACCGCAAGCCCACCGCCGCCGTCGCGCTGCAAGCCATGGACGTTATCACCATGGGCCGCACGCAGTTGGCTTTCATTCCGTTCTGCGGCGCAGACTTTGATTGGTCTGAGTTGATGGATGGGAAGTGAGAGCGAAGAAGTTGGTAGTTGGTAGTTGGTAGTTGGTAGTTGTCACTGCGAACAGCCAGAGGTCTTTCCTTTGCAAGCGCACCGCTTTCACCCATGACTGAGAACTACCAACTACCAACTACCAACTACCAACTCCTACACCCCTTCACGCCTTCCAACGAGTTCTCCTTGAAATTCGATATTGCCATCAGAGCCAGCCAGGGTGCGCGCCGCGCGCAGGAAGACTGCGCGCTCGTGTGGCCGCGCGGGACGAGCCGCGACGACAGCGAGACGCTGATCGCGCTGCCGGCGGCGGTGCCCGGCACGATGGCTGCGGTTCTGTGTGACGGCATGGGTGGACACGCCGGTGGTGCCATGGCCAGCCGCTTGGCATGCGAGCATTTCTTGCCCGCCTTGACCGATGGCACAGAGCCGCTCGCCACGCGACTGATGGCAGCACTCGATACCGCCAACACAGCCATTGCACAAAAGGCCGAAGACAGTCCCGCTCATGCCGGCATGGGCTCGACCTTGGTCGGCGTGCATGTCGATAAGTCTGGCCTCTCCTGGATCAGCGTCGGCGACAGCCTGCTCTATCTGATCCGCCAGGGCGCATTGATGACACTCAACGCCGATCACTCGCTCGCCCCCGAAATCGATAAGCTTGCCTCCAGCGGCAAGATCAGCTGGGAAGCCGCCCGCAACGATCCGCGCCGGCATTATCTGCGCTCGGCTTTGACTGGCGAAGACATCGAGATGATCGATCTCAGCGAGCGGCCCATGTCCCTGCGTGATGGCGACGTGGTGGTTCTATCCAGCGATGGCATTCACACGTTGGAGACCGAGGCCATCGCACGCCTCATCGCCGATATCGATCCACCTGATGCTGCGACCATCGCCGAGCGCTTGATCGATGCCGTCGACGATGTGGGTGTGCCGCACCAGGACAACACCACCGTCATCGTCCTCTGCCTGCGCGGCAGCACCGGTCATGTGTGATCGTTGCGCAGAAGGCTTGATGTTCTTCGGTCTCGCCGAACCGCAGGCCGCCATGCTCGACGCCTATGCAGATGCCCTCCGCCGCGGCTGGTCGCCCAGCAACACAAGCGACGTATCAGCCGAACACCTCGCCGCCATCGCCGCTGATCCCGAGGCGTTTCTCGCCAAGCTTCTTGAGCAGACCGGTACGTTTGCGCTGCCCGATGGCACCGTTGTCGATAAACTACCGTCCATCGTCCGCTGGATGTGGGACGGTGACTTCTGCGGCGCCATCTCGCTGCGCTATCAGCCGGGCACCTCTCAACTGCCCCCACTCGTGAGCGGGCACATCGGCTACGCGGTGGTGCCTTGGAAACGCAATCACGGTTATGCCTCGAAGGCGCTTCGCCAAGTCCTTGACGAAGCGCGCGAACTCGGCCTGACAGAAGTCACCATCACCACCCAACCCGACAACCTCGCCTCGCGCACCGTCATCCAACGCAACGGCGGTGTGTGCGCGGGAACATGGTCGCATCCGACAATGGATGGCGGCGCGAAATTGGAGCGGTGGGTGGTGCAGCTGGCCGCGTGATCGAAGCTTAACTGATCAACAGCAGCCGCGCGGGCGCTCCGGGCGGCGAGGGCGGCGCGCGATGGATGCACGGCAGCACCGGGCAGTCCGGGTAAGCAATCGCGATCCGCCATAAGTTGCCAACGCCGAACGTGTAGGGCTGCGCGCCGGGCAGTGGCGCGTAATGCAGATCAAAGCACTGCTCACTCAGATACGCGGCGAAGTCCGCATCGTCTGCACCACCATAGTGCTTCA
>JANNEU010000020.1:0-10555 GCA_031379035.1 Hyphomicrobiaceae bacterium
TGGGGTTACGGCGCGCAGACCAACTCCTACAACGACATCCGCAATTCCAAGACCATGATCATCATGGGTGGTAACCCGGCCGAAGCGCATCCCGTGTCGCTGCAGCACGTGCTGACGGGCAAGGAAACCAATCGCGCCAACCTGATCGTCATCGATCCGCGCATGACGCGTACGGCGGCGCACGCAACAGAGTATGTGCGCATCCGTTCGGGCACCGACATTCCGGTGATCTACGGGCTGCTCTACCACATCTTTGAGAATGGTTGGGAAGACAAGACCTTCATCGCCCAACGCGTCAACGGCATGGATGAGATCCGCGCCGAAGTGAAGAAGTGGGATCCGAAGACCGTCGAAGACGTTACCGGTGTGCCGGGCGAACAGCTCAAGCGCGTGGCAGAACTGTTTGCGAAGGAAAAACCGTCGACGCTGATATGGTGTATGGGTGCGACCCAACACACCGTCGGCACCGCGAACGTGCGTGCCTACTGCATTCTATTGCTCGCCACCGGCAACGTCGGCGCGCCGGGCACGGGTGCCAACATCTTCCGCGGCCACACCAACGTTCAAGGTGCCACCGACCTCGGTCTCGATGTCATCACGCTGCCGCTCTACTATGGCCTTGATGACAATGCCTGGAAGCACTGGTCGCGCGTCTGGGAAGTTGATTTTGAATGGCTGGATAGCCGCTTCGACAAGAAGGACGGTCCCAACAACACCAAGATCAACTACCGCACCATGCCCGGCATCCCGTCGACGCGGTGGTTCGATGCCGTTACTGTACCGAAGGAACAGATTGATCAACGCGACACCCTGAAGGCCGCGATCATCTTTGGCCACGGCGGCAACACCGTGCCGCGCATGCCTGAAATGGTGAAGGGACTTGCAGCACTTGATTTGCTCGTCGTCGCGGACCCGCATCCGACGAACTTCGTCTCGCTCGCCGGTCGCAAGAACGGTACCTACCTGTTGCCGATCGCCACCAGCCTTGAATGCGATGGTTCGCGCACGGCCTCTAACCGGTCGCTCCAGTGGGGCGAGAAGATCGTCGAGCCGATTTTCGAAAGCGCGACCGACTATTGGGCGATCTATGAACTCGCCAAGCGTCTCGGGTTTGCCGACAAGATGTTCAAGAACATCGCCATGATCAAAGGCAAATTCGGCGACGAGCCGGAAGCAGAGTCAATTCTGCGCGAGATCAATCGCGGTGGGTTCTCGACCGGCTATTGCGGCCAGTCGCCCGAGCGTCTCAAGACGCACATGAAGCATCAGGACAAGTTCGATATCGTCACCCTGAAGGCGAAGGCCGATGCGCCGGCCGAAATCGCGGGCGATCACTATGGGCTGCCATGGCCATGCTGGGGCACACCGGCGCAGCGTCATCCCGGGACACCGTTGCTCTACAACACCAACCTGCACGTCAAAGACGGCGGCGGCACGTTCCGCGCGCGCTTCGGCACCGAGCGTGTGATCAAGATTAAAGAGAAGGACGCCGCTGGCGTTGAGACTGAGCGCGAGATCAAGCAGAACATGCTCGCCGAAGGGTCATACTCGCTTGGGTCTGAAATCAAGGACGGCTATCCCGAGTTCACCATGGCTGTGCTGCAGAAGCTGGGCTGGGATGCGGACCTGACCGACGCGGAGAAAGCGACAATCGAGAAGATTGGCGGCAATGCCATCGGCGGCGTGTCCTGGGCGACCGACTTGTCCGGCGGCATTCAGCGCGTGGCGATTGCGCATGGCTGCGCGCCGTACGGGAACTCCAAGGCCCGCGCCAATGCCTGGAACCTGCCTGATCCGGTTCCAGTCCACCGTGAGCCGATCTACACGCCGCGTGTTGATCTGGTCGCGAAGTATCCAACTCGGCCCGACTTCAAGTCGTTCCGCGTCATGAACACCGGGTTCTCTGTGCAGAAGGCTGCCGTCGACAAGGCCGTAGCCAAGAGCTTCCCGATCATCCTGACCTCCGGTCGGTTGGTCGAGTACGAAGGTGGCGGCGAGGAAACGCGGTCCAACAAGTGGCTCGCTGAGTTGCAGCAGGACATGTTCGTCGAGATCCATCCGGCGGACGCGAGCGCACGCGGGATCGCGGAAGGTGGCTGGGTCTGGGTTGATGGCCCTGAAAACAACGCGAAGATCAAGGTCAAGGCCATGGTCACCGAGCGCGTCGGCAAGGGCGTCGCCTGGATGCCATTCCACTTCGGTGGCTGGTACCAGGGTGAAGATCACCGGAAGAATTACCCTGCCGGCACCGATCCCATCGTGCTGGGTGAGAGCGTCAACATTATCACGACCTACGGCTTCGACCCGGTCACGGCGATGCACGAAGGCAAGGTCACGCTCTGCCAGATCCGCGCGGCATAAGGAGACACTGACATGGCACGTATGAAATTCCTGTGCGACGCGGATCGCTGCATCGAGTGCAACGCTTGTGTGACGGCCTGTAAGAACGAGAATGATGTCCCCTGGGGCATCAACCGCCGCCGCGTGGTCACCATCAATGACGGCAAGCCGGGTGAGCGCTCGGTGTCGATGGCCTGCATGCATTGCTCGGACGCACCGTGCGCTGCAGTGTGCCCCGTTGATTGTTTCTACACGACTGAAGACGCCGTCGTGTTGCACTCGAAGGAACTTTGCATCGGTTGCGGCTACTGCTTCTATGCGTGCCCGTTCGGCGCGCCGCAGTACCCCAAGCAGGCGAACTTCGGCTCGCGCGGCAAGATGGACAAGTGCACCTATTGCGCTGGTGGTCCGGAGGCTGACAACTCCAAGGAAGAGTACGCAGCCTACGGCAGCAATCGTTTGTCCGAAGGCAAACTGCCGCTGTGTGCCGAGATGTGCTCGACCAAGGCGTTGCTCGCTGGTGACGGCCAGATCATCGCGCAGATCTACAAAGAACGCGTCGCTAAGCGCGGCTACGGTTCGGGGGCCTGGGGTTGGAAGACAGCCTACAAGGAAGACATCGCGACCTGATCGCAAACCATTGGATTGCTCGCGCGGTCCAGTTTGTCTCAGCCGCCTGCAGGATCAACTAAGATGATCGCCACTATGTCCTTTCACCGCATACTACCGGGCCTGCTCTTGATTATGGCGCTGGCGGCTCCTGCCGCGGCCCAGCAGCCCACGTCGGTCAACCCCACCGCCAGCTCGGTGAAAGAAAAGCAGCTGCTCGAAGCGTTGAAGCCGAACTCCGGTGATACGCTCTCGGGCCGCGTCTCCATCCCGGACAAGCGCGCCGGCGATTTGATTCAGCCCGGTGGCACCGAGTTCCGCGAGTTCCACGAGAAGACGCTGGGTCGCATCGGTATAATCGCCATTCCGGGGATGCTGGCGCTGCTGGTGATGTTCTATTTCATCCGCGGGCGCGTGCCGATTGAAGGTGGCCCCTCCGGCCAGACGATTGTTCGCTTTGGTTGGATGAGCCGCTTCGTGCATTGGCTGACGGCGACATCATTTTTGGCGCTGGGTCTGAGCGGTCTCAACCTTGTGTTCGGCAAGTCGATCCTGTTGCCGGTGATAGGTGCGAGCGCTTTCTCCTGGCTCTCCCAACTTGGCAAGTTCGTGCATAACTACGTGAGCTTCGCCTTCGCCCTCGGCATCATCTTGATGTTCGTCATGTGGGTGAAAGACAACCTGCCCGCACTGCGCGACATTCGCTGGATCGCCCAAGCCGGCGGTTTGCTTGGCATCGGACACCCGCCGGCTGACCGGTTCAATGCCGGCCAGAAGTTGATGTTCTGGTCGACCATCGTGGGTGGCGCGGCGCTGTCGGTGTCGGGCTACATCATGATGTTCCGTCCGGCGTCTTTGGCGATGTCGGCGTTCCAACTCGCGACCGTCGTGCATGGCGTCACTGGTCTCGTGCTGGTGGCGATCATTGCCGCACACATCTACATCGGCAGTGTCGGCATGGAGGGCGCGTTCGCCGCCATGGGCAAAGGCAAAGTTGATCTGAACTGGGCCAAGTCGCACCACAGCATCTGGGTGGACAAGGTCGCGAAAAACCGGCCGCAAGATATCTCTCAGAATACTGCTGGCGGGCGCGCGCCTGCACCAGCCGAATAAGTGAGGACATCATGACATCCTTCATTGCAGCCGTGCTGGCAGTCATCGGCATCAGCGTCGGTGCGTCCATGCTCCTTGAAACGCAGCAGCGGACGGCGGACGCCGCCTACACGACGACAGGTGCGCGGGTGGACCTGGATCCGCGACTGAACGGTGCGCCTGCGCCGAAGCACTGAATTCGGTATCGTGTGCTAAACGTCTTGGGGATCGGGCAGAGGTGTCCGGTCCCCGTTTTGTTTTGATTGAGGCTTCTGTTGTGCCTATCACGCGTGATGGTGTTCTTGGTGTGCTTGCGGGCCTTCGCTCGCCGGACGGAGCCCTGCTCAATGTTGATGCGGGTGGTCCTTTGGACATCGTGATCACTGCGGATCGCGTCGCTATCGCGATTCGTATCGATGCCCAGGACGCCGCACGTTGGGAGCCTGTGCGACGCGAGGTTGAGGAACGTCTCGAAGGGCTTTCAGGTGTGCACAACCGCCCACTCGTCTCGCTCACGGCTGATCGCGTGCAACAAGTAGCTGCTGTAGTGAAGCCGGTGGCACTCGCGACGTTTCCGAACCTCTCCAAGATCAAGCACATCATTGCCGTTGCCTCCGGGAAGGGTGGCGTCGGCAAATCGACCACGGCCTGCAACCTGGCACTCACCTTGCGTGCGCAAGGCCTCAAGGTCGGTATCCTCGATGCCGATATCTACGGCCCGTCTATGCCGAAGCTGCTCAACCTCAAAGGCCGCCCAAACGTCATCTCGGGCCGCACCTTGGCACCGCTGGAAGCCTATGGCTGCAAGGTCATGTCGATCGGCTTTGTCGTCGATACCGAAACGGCCTTGGTCTGGCGCGGCCCTATGGTCGCTTCCGCTATCACGCAGATGTTGCGCGACATTGCCTGGGGCGTGCTCGACGTGGTGGTCGTGGACATGCCGCCCGGAACCGGCGACGTGCAGCTCACGCTTGCTCAAAGCGTGCCGCTCGCAGGTGCCGTGATTGTTTCAACGCCGCAAGATCTCGCGCTGATTGATGCACGCCGCGGTGTCGAGATGTTTCGCTCCGTGAACGTGCCGATCCTAGGGCTCATCGAAAACATGAGTTATTTCATCTGCGATGGCTGCGGCAAGCGCCACCATATCTTTTCGCACGGTGGTGCCCGTGCGGAAGCCGCGAAACTCGGTGTGCCATTCTTGGGTGAAATTCCGCTCGATCTGGCTATTCGCGAGCGCGCGGACAGCGGGTTGCCTATCGTCGTCACAGAGCCGGATGGACCGCAAGCCGAGGGCTATCGAACGATTGCAGCGGCCATTATGGGCAATGTTTCGCCATCGCGGCCTTGAAAGCGGACCAAACGGGACGGAGCGCGTTTGGGTATTTCTTACGGGGCTGCGCTTGCCAGAAACTCCTCGACGACGCGATTGAACGCGTCGGCGCGCTCGAAGTAGGCGGAGTGACCAGCATCGCTGAAATGGTGCACCCGCGTCCCCGGCTTCAACCGCGCGATGGCATCGGCGGCAAACGGCGGAATGACGATGTCCTCATCACCCGACACGAACAGCACAGGACACTGCACCTTCGCGATGTCCGATGGAGGGCGCACGCGGCCGTCGAACAGCCGCTTGCGCAGCGCCATCTTGTCGAGACCGGCATTCATATCGTCAACGTGGCGATAGAGGAGGTGCAGGGCCGGTTGCTCAGCCGCCATGCGTGCCCCGGCGGCGACGTGGATATTGTTGCTGCTCAACGTTTGAGCGGCGGCCGCGCTTGATGTCTGCCAGCCTGCGAGGCGCGCGTGCTCGGGCCCTTCGATGCGCATGGGATCAATGGTGCCCGTGGTTGCGGCCATGACCAACGCGCGCACCTTGCCAGGGCGCGCCAGTGCATATTCCAACGCGCTCCAGCCGCCCATCGATTGCCCGACGAGGGCTACACGATCGAGGTTCAAGGCATCGATGAGCGCCGTCAGATCACCGAGATAGTCTTTCGGCTCTGGGCCGTCGGCCAAGTGGCCGGAGGGCGCAAAGCCGCGCGCGCTCAGTGCGATGCACATGTGAGCACGCGAGAAGTGCGCGATCTGCTGCCACCACGACAGGTGATTGCCACCGAGCCCGTGCAGGAAAATGATCGGCGCGCCTTCACCTGTCAGTTCGTAGTGCAGCCGGCAATCGGGCCGATCAAGCGTGCCAGTCCGGCGCGGTGGAAGTCTGACGGTGTTCGATGGTGACATACGACGTTCCTCCAACGATCAACCAAGTTCCGACCTGACCTGCGCTGCTGCGGTTGTCATCGCGCGGAGTTTCCCCATGGCGACGGCGTGATCGAGGTATTTCATCCCGCAATCCGGCGCGAGCACCAGCCGCTTGGCATCAACAAACTTCAACGCTGCGCGAATGCGCTGGGCGACGTCGCTTGTTGTTTCAACGGTGGGCGTTCCAAGATCGAGCACGCCGCAGATGATGTCCTTGCCTTTCAGATCAGCCAGCACACCCATGTCCAGCTTCGGCTGCGCGGCTTCAATCGACACCTGTGTCACGCGTGTCGATGACAACTCACCCAGCAGCGAGTAGCCGGCTGGCTTGTCCTTCACCACATAGGCATAGCCGAAGCAGAGATGCAGCGCCGTTGTCCCGCCGATGCCCGCCAGTGCGGTATTGATGGCAGCAAGGCCATAGGCGCGCGCGGCATCGGGCTTGGATTGCAGATAGGGCTCGTCGAGTTGCACGATATCAACGCCGACGGCTTTGAGTGCGGCGAGTTCCTTGTTCACCGCTGCAGCGTAGGCCTGCGCCAGGCGCTCTGGATCCCCATAGTGGTCGTCCTGGGCCAGCGACGTGAGTGTGAAAGGCCCCGGAACTGTGACGCGAATGGGCCGCGGGGTCAGCGACCGCAGATGCCGTGCGGCATCCGCGAGGGGACTGCGTTCCCAGGTGATCGGGCCGGTCACGCGCGGCACCGCCACATCGCGGCCGAGCCGTGACTTGGTCATCCCGGGGCGGTCGAGATCGATGCCGCCGAGGCCAGTGGCAAACAGGTTAAAATAGCTCTCGCGGCCGACCTCGCCATCGGTGACGATATCGATTCCGGCGGCCTCCTGGTCGAGCACGGCGAGGCGCGCGGCATCGCGCTGCGCGGCGATCAGCTCAGCGCCGGCCAGCCGCCACACCTTCTCCATGCGCACGCGCGGCGGCAGTTCGCCCTTGAGGATGGTCTTATCGACCAGCCAATCAGGCTGCGGGAAGCTGCCGACAAGCGTGGTCGGCAGCAGCGGCAGCGGCGGGTGTGTTGCCATGGCGTTCAATGCCCGTGCGCCGCAGCGCCGATCTTGGATGGATCAGCACCGACGCGGCCGGACGTCTTGTCGGCCTCACTCTCCACTGACAGGGCAAAGTTGAATTTGATGCTGTTGACGCCGGGCACCGGGCAGCCGGGCTGATCGGTCTTGATCGCGGCGATCAGATCGCCGTGCGCGCCAAAGACGACGTCGTCCATGATGTGTGGGTCATTGGCGATGTAGAGAGCGGTGACCATTTCGCGGTGGCCGACAGCGGAAATGAGGAAGTGGACGTGGGCGGGACGATTGCCGTGGCGCTTCTGGGCGCGGATCATTTCGCCAACGGGGCCGTCCATGGGGATGGAATAGAACAGCGGGCGCACGGAGCGGATCAGATAGTTGCCCTCGGCATCCGTGGTGAATTCGCCACGGCAGTCCATCGTGTCGTCGTCCTGCTGCATGTCATAGCGACCATCGGTGGCGGTCTGCCAGACCGAGACAATGGCATTGGGGAGCGGCCGGCCCTTGCTGTCCGTCACCTTGCCCCACAACACCACTTCGTCGGAGGAGTCCTTGCGCGAGATCTGCTCGCCGGGTTTGAACTTCGGTGCGTTCTCGCGGAAGAAGGGGCCGAGCAGGCTTGAGTGTGTGGCTTCTTCAACGGCGGTCTTGTCGTGCATGGTGTTGATGAGTGTCGAAAGGCCGAGGCAGTCCGAAAGCAGGATCACTTCCTGTCGCGATGGCGTGCACTTCTGGCCGGTGCGGGTCATGAAATCGATGCCCTTGATCCACTCGCTGGGTGTCAGGTTCACGTCGCGGGCGAAGGCGTGCAGGTGCTTGACGGCGGCGGCCATGATCTCCTTGAGGCGCGCATCGGGGGTTGTGGACATCTGTGCCAGGGTGGCGGCGGTGATGGTCTCGGTGGTGTACTCGAGCTTCACCTCGGTGACGTTGGCCTTGAAGGGCGCTGCCGGTGCCTGAGTCTGAGTCTGAGTCTGCGCTTGAGTACCGCCGGCACCGCCCTTGTCGGCGTTGCCATTTTTCCATCCAAAGAAGCCGCGCATGTGTATTCCCCATCGGCAGTGTTGTGACCTGACTTACCCTGATCCCCGTCGAAGTGGGGTGTCAGGCAAGCGGCAGTTTGCGGCTTATACGCACCGCGCCGTGAGCCCGCCGTCGACGGGCAGGCAGACGGCGTTGATGTATTGGGCGTCGTCGCTGGCGAGGAACACGGCGGCATGGGCCACGTCCCACGCGGTGCCCATGCGGCCCGGCGGGGTGGCGGCGTGCCGGGCGGCCTGCATCTCTTCGACGGATTTATATTGCCCCGCGATCTGCGCATAGATCAGCGGCGTATCCATCAGGCCCGGCAGGATCGCGTTACAGCGAATGCCGTCGCGGGCGTACTGGATGCCGAGGCCGACGGTGAATTGGTTCACGCCGCCCTTCGAGGCGTAATAACTCGCGTAGGGGTAGCCCGTGTAGCGGATGCCCGCCGACGACGAGATGTTGGTGATTACCCCGCGCTTTTGCGCCAGCATGGTCGGCAATACGGCCTTGGTCGTGCGGAACATCGAATTCAGATTGATGTCCATCTCCCGGAGCCATTGGTCCTCGCTCAACTCCAGCGGCCCGCCCATGCCGGCATGGCCGACATTGTTGTGGAGGATATCGAGGGTGCCGAACTCAGCCTTGGTGCGGGTGGCGACCTGCTCAACAGTGTCGAGCTTGGTCACGTCGCAGGTCAGTGCGAGGACCGTGCCGCCTTCACCCTCGATGATGTGGGCGGTCTCCTCGGCGGCGGCCTTGTCCCAATCGATGGCCACGACCCGTGCGCCGGCCCGGGCATAGGCGACGGCGGCGGCCTTACCATTGCCCCAGCCGGGCCCAATTGAGCCAGCACCAAAGACCAAGGCTGTGCGTCCTGAGAGCTTATTGTCCGCCATTTCGTTCATCCCACGCAACCGGTCCAGCCGTCATTGGTAGGGTCCAAAGGGCCCAGCCTGCAAGCCCAGCATAACACTGTTGACCAAAGGCACGGATATGGTGATATTCACTCATTGCGATATGGTTGCCGCGAGGGGTGCTATGCTCATTCGTTTCTTATTGACGGTGTGTGTTCTTGTGAGCGGCATCGTTGCCGCCCAGGCCGAGCGGCGGGTGGCCCTCGTGATCGGCAATGGCGCCTACAAGGCCGCGCCAGCCCTGCCCAATCCGCCGAAAGACGCTGAAGCGATGGCGTCCATGTTGAAGCTTCAGGGCTTCGAGGTGGTGCTCGGCGTCGATCTTGATCGTGACGGCATGTCGGCAACGATTGCCAAGTTCGCGGACACTGCCCGCGGCGCTGATGTGGCCATGTTCTTCTACGCGGGGCATGGCATCCAGATCGACGGCAAGAACCTGCTCATTCCAACCGACGCGGTGCTCAAGAACGAATTCGACGCCAAGGTGCGCACCGTTGAAATCGATACCGTTCTCAATCACACGATGACCGACGCCAAGGTCAAAATCGTGCTGCTGGATGCTTGCCGCGAAAATCCATTCGCGAAAGACATCGCTGCCGGCGCGCCAAAGACCCGTTCCGTGGCGGTGGCGAACGGCTTGGCCGAGATGAAGCCGGGTGAAGGCACGTTGATCCAGTTTGCAACGGCTGCCGGCGCGCTGGCATTCGATGGGACTGGCGAGAACAGCCCATTTACCGCGGCTCTTTTGAAACATTTGCCGGCGGCTGACATCGAAATCGGCCTCGCCATGAAGCATGTGCGCGCGCAGGTAGCGGACGATACGCGCAAGCAGCAGCAGCCTTGGGAAAGCACCAATATGACGGGTGTTTTCTACATGAAGAAAACGGCTGCGCTGACGGCACCAATTGCGGCCGCGCCTATGGCTACGTCGGGCGCGATGGCCAGCCTGGATCCGCAAGTGCTTGAGCTTGAGTTCTGGAATTCGATCAAGGGCTCGACCAATCCACAGGATTTCAAGGCCTATCTGGATAAGTACCCCAACGGCACGTTCGCGTCGCTGGCGCGCGTTCGTCATGACGGGCTGAGCAGGGTTGCGAGTGCGCCAGGGTCGCTGAGTTCGAACGGCAGTACCGCCAATGCGCCGGTGTCCAGCGATGCGACAGCGATCAGAACCGCAGAAGCGAGCACGGCGACGGAAGATGCGCTCGGCTTGAAGTCTGAAAGCTGGCAGGAAGCGCAGCGCCGCTTGTCAGCGCTGGGCTTCGGCACGC